>CAUJII010000025.1 GCA_963205035.1 Spirochaetota bacterium | reverse complement strand
TTCGGGGCTCTTACTCATCTATTTGCATGGTTGGTTGAATGCGCAGTTGTGGACGAACCCCGTGGCGCGGATGGCGCTTTTTAAGCTCGGACTTTTTGTGTTTCTCATGGCGGTTCAATCGTTCCACGATTTCGTGATTGGTCCCAAGAGCTTCAAGAGCACGCAATATGGCGTTGAGATGCACGAAACATCGCGCCGCGCAAACCGCATCATCGGCCAATTTGTCTTCATGCTTTCTTTTGTTATGCTCATCGCTGGAGTATTTCTCTCACGCGGAGTCAGTTTTTTTTAGTTGAGAAGAAAAAATCAACGCTGCCATTTATCTTTTCTTGAAGCGTTCATACCACTGCCGCTGTGTATTGCGTGCCTCAAGAACTTCTCCGTTCAGGGCTTCTGCAATCTTTGGGTAGTTCGATAAAACGTTTTGTTTCTCGCCTGGATCTTCTGCAAGATTATAGAGTTCTGACCGAGAAGGCGTCAACGAATAGATATACTTCCACGCCCCGTCGCGCACGCCCGAAATATCGTCTTCCCAATCCGTGTGAAAATAAGCCGACCGCGCTTTGTGCGCTCGAATCAGAGAAATCCCCATAAACGAAGTGGGCGCTTTAAGACCCAACATGTCGAGTGCTGTGGGAGCAATATCGATATGCCGAGTAATTCCAGGGTATGCATGCGCGTGCGAAAAAAGCGTGCGGTTGAAAATCAAAAAAGGAGTAGCGACATTCTCTTCGTAGAGTTTCAGAGCGTGCAAATAATTTCCCGTGTGCTGATAGAACGCTTCGCCGTGGTCTGCAAAAACAAAGAGCAAAGTGTTATCTAACTCGTGCGCTTCATCCAGAGCCTTCACGAGTTCGCCCAAGACATGGTCTGCATAGTGGAGCGAGTTCAGATACTCGCGCAGAAGCCGTTCTGCGCGAGTCGGTGCTTCGAGCACTTCTTTTTCAGAATACAGGTGAAACTCGGGAAAGGGGATTGTGTAAGGGTGGTGCGGCATCACGGGCAAGAAGGTAATAAACCACGGCGTGTTTTTCGACACTCGAATGAAGTCGAGGGCCGCTGGAATGTACGCTCTGTCGTCGATGGAAAAGCCGCTCGTCTTGGGAAACTGCGGCGAAGCGAGTGCGTACATGTCGGCTGCCACATCGAGCCGCCTCTTGCTCAAAAAGTCGCGGTAGTTCCAATTTTCGAGGCTTGCCGTATGGAAGAGTGCGGTGCGGTATCCTGCGTCTTTGAGAACTTCAAAAATCGACTGTGCTGGAAAATGCGGCTCGCTCAAAGGAATCCAATTTTTGTTGGGTGGGTTATACGCCGAAAGGAGCGCTGTGTAACGTGCGTTCACCGAAAGCGGAAACTGCGTGTAGTGCTTATTGAAAACGAGCGAGTGGTTTTTGAGTCGGTTGAAGTTGGGCATGACCATCTGCCCGTGCACCTTCTTTGCAACATACTCGTGTGAAGTCGATTCCATGATATAGAAGATGACATTGTAACGCTGTCTTTTCACTGGTGTTGCCGGAATCAGAGCGTGATTCAATTTAGAGACAGCTCTCCAAAGCTCAGAGGCGACCCTTTTGGGAAAGTGCGCCGCGCCGCGCTGCATACTCGTGTGCAATGCGGTACGCTCATATAAATAGATAAACGGGTTCGTGTGGATTGTCTCTTGCCAATCTTGCGTATCGCGAAAAACGGGGGGAGCGCTCATTGTGAAGCGAGCGATCACAGTGCACACGAACAAGAGACCGAGCGCAGGCTTCAAGAATTTTGGCCGCCGCCATGCGAGAGCAACGCCGAAGGTTGCCAGAAGCGTCCCGGCCGTAAACCAGAGGATTTCTCTCGAAAACTCTTTGATCGCAGAATAGAAAAATTCGGAGGAAACAGAGCCTAAACCGGCACCGACTGTGGCGAGTTCTGCCGGTTTCTCGAAAATTGGAAAGTATCCCGAAACCGTTATAAATCCCACAGAGCAAGCAAAGAGAACGAAAACCAAAAACGACTTCGCCAAGGGTTTAGATAGCCGCCAGACACCGCAAAGAAAAATCGTAAGCGGCAGGATGACTAACAAGTCGGTCAGCGTGCCCAGGAGATAAAAGCGTGAAGCGGCGAGGTCAAATCCACTTTGGCGAATGATGCCGTGGTAGAAAACACGCCACGCAAGATGCCAGAAGAAGAAGAGAGAGAATGATTGGAGTGCAAAGCGGAGCACAGTGGTCTAAATTTTATCGAGGGAGTGTCTGGAAAGAGACTTTCTAAGGCGTTCCCACATAAACTCTGAGTAAAACTACCTAACGCGCTCGGTATTGCGGACAATTGACATTTTGAAATTTTGTGCTATACTCCATTATTCGCTTTTTAGGAGGCTTTATGCAAACAGTACTCGCGGTAGACGATTCAGAAACAATGCGTCAAATGGTGATGATGACGCTCAAGACAGGGAACTACCAGGTTCTCTTGGCGTGCGACGGTGAAGAAGGCCTACAGACCTTCATTTCTACAACGGGCGTCGATCTGGTGGTGACAGATATTAACATGCCGAAGCTCGATGGTATTGGGCTCATCAAGGCCATCCGTGCGCACAACGCGGATGTACCCATTTTGGCACTCACGACAGAATCAGAAGACGGTATGCGCAAGAAGGGCGCCGAAGCGGGAGCTAATGGCTGGCTCACAAAGCCTTTCAAGCCCGTGCAGTTCATGGAACTCGTAAAGCGGATTATCTAACCCATCCGCATCAGTGTTTCATACTGGCGTATCAAAGTATTGCGTTCGCCGACCAATGTAATGTGCCCTAGTTTGCGAAAAGGGCGCATATCTTTTTTTCCATAAAGGTGCACATGCGCGTTCGGCATCTTGAGCGCGGCCGTCACCATCGCATTCCAACTTTCGACTCGGTCGCTCTCCGGCCCCAACAGATTGAGCATGAGCGAAGGCGCCGTTGTCTCGGGAGACCCCAGAGGTAGGCCCGTTAAGATGCGCACAAGGTTTTCATATTGGCTCGTCGCGGCTGCTTCAATCGTATGGTGGCCGCTATTGTGCGGGCGAGGTGCCATCTCATTGATGAGTAACTCCCCCGATGCGGTCAAAAACATTTCGACAGCCAAGAGCCCCTGTACCTTGAGAGCCGCCGCAGCCTCCAGCGCGAGCTCTGCCGCATGCGTCGCCAAGTGCGCCGGAATTTCAGCGGGACAGAGTTGATATTTGAGTATATGCCGCTTCTTGTCGAAGACCATCTCGACTGCATCGTATGCAATCCGCTTGCCGTTCCCATCGCTTGCAACGATCACGGCAATTTCTTTCGCGATAGAAATTTTCTCTTCGATGAGGGATTCACCCTCGAACGCATTCTCTAAACCCGCCGCTGTCTCGATGACCTGAACACCTTGACCGTCATAGCCTGCAAGCGCACTCTTTTGCACAAACGGATATTTGAGCTGCATCGCGCTCAGAGCCGCCTTGTCCTTGGCGCATTGAAACCGCGCTGTTGGGAAGGCGTGTTGTTCTAAGAATTTTTTCTGGAGGCATTTATTTTGAATGATCCTTAGCACATGGCCTTGCGGTGCGACAAGCGCGCCCTTCGTTTCGAGTTCAGTCAACGCGTCGGCGTTTACATGCTCTGAGTCAATAGTCACCGCGCTCTGGTCTTTTGCAAAACGCAAAACGGCTTCTTTATCTAAAGGGTTTGCTTGAGT
>CAUJII010000024.1 GCA_963205035.1 Spirochaetota bacterium | reverse complement strand
ACGCATAACCAAAACAAGCTCCGATGCAGTCTTGCAATGATAACTCCGCTTCATCATATAAGACCACGCTGATTCGTCCCCATACCAAACGAGGGTACGGTAGATTTCTACAATCACCTGTGGGTTTGTTTCGCTCAGTTTAAAGAGCACTGTGTAAAAATAAGTTTTTCTTTCTTGCTCTGCTTTGAAAAGACGCAGGGTTCTGTACGTTGCCTCGCGCACCATCCATTCGGGGTCGTTTGTGAGGCGCGCAAGTTGCGGCAGAATGTCGTCGTCGCGGTAAAGTTTTTCGATCGCGAGAAGCGCACGCCAGCGTATGATGGGGTCCTTTGACGCGAGCAGAGACTTCGCAGAAATGACGTATTTCTTGAGTTCAAGCGCATCGACAAGCTGCAGCGCACTGATCACAACCGCGCTATCGTCGTCTGTGAGCGCAGTTTGTACAATCGCATCGTCGTCGTCTTTGAGGCCTACTCCCTTCACATATTCCAAGTATTCGACTTGATCTTGCCAGTTGAGTCTTGTAAACTCTTCGGCACTCAACGATTGATGTTTTCCTTGCTCCGTTTTTGTTATGGTGGATTTACACTTTGGGGCGAAAAGAAGAGCCAGCGCAAGGAGCGCCAGCGGCATCCGAAGAAATGGGGGACGTATTGATCCGTGGGCCATAGTAAATTTCGGTGTCCGTAATGAATCGGATATAAAGCGTTTCCTCTAAAGTTCAATCCTTATGTCAATACAAACACCACGTTTCATAGATAATCTCGAAAGACGCTACCATAAGTTTGGCATCGAAAACCTGGGGCTCATCCTCGTCGTCATGCAGGCTTTCGGCTTTCTTGCATTTCAAATTTCTCCAATGGCGCGCGAAAAATTTATGCTTAAACCGAGCCTTCTGCTACAGGGCGAAATTTGGCGGGCCATCACATTCGTTGCGCTACCTCTGAGTAACGGCTTCTGGATTATTATTGTTCTCTTCTTTATATACTGGATCATGCAGATTATTGAACAGACGTGGGGGCCTTTCAAGACAACGCTCTATTTTGTGATTGGGCTTGTGCTGTCGGTCCTCTATTCGATTGCGACGGGTCTTGCCATCGATACCTTCATGCCGCTTGAGATGTCTCTCTTTTTTGCGGTCGCCGCGCTCTACCCGCGTACCCAGGTCTTGCTCTTCTTTATTATTCCTGTGCCGATGTGGATTTTAGCTGTCTTTCAGGCACTCATCGTCGTCTATTTGTTGATTGTCAGCGACTGGATCCAGCGGGGTTATTACGCAGTCGTCTATATGAATTACTTTCTTTTTTTCGGGCTTTACCATTATACCCAAATCAAAAATTGGTTGCGGCGCAGAAGCTGGCGCGCATAAGGAATAACTATGGCACGTTTGATAAAAATGCTTTGGCTCGGCATACTTTTGGCGAGCCCTCTTTCCGCTGCGAAGACAGTCTGGTATGAAATTCAACCTGCGCAATCTCAGATTACTTTCTTAGTGAAGTCGCGTGTCGTCAAAGCGCAAGGTGTTTTCAGAAAGTGGGATTTCAAAGGAAAAATCAATGGCTCGCTTCAGGTTGTGGGCTTTGTCTCCATCGACTGTGCGTCGATTGACACGGATAACACCCGCCGCGACAAGCATCTTCGAGATGCGGATTTTTTTGACTGCAAAACGCATCCCACGCATACGTTCCGCATAACGTCGGTCAGTCCACAAGACAAGTCGGCGCTCAAAGCGACGGAGTTTACCTTGCAAGGCGAACTGTCAATCAAGGGAACGACAAGGCCCGTTGCATTTAAGTTAAAGCGCGAAGGCGGTGAAGCACACTTCACCCTCAAAGGTTCGTTTTTTATTAACCGCGACGACTACGGTATTTCATACGACAGCGCACTCAACCCAATTGAAAAACAGGTACGTATCGACGTGAAACTCGCGCTCATGCGCCACACACGCTAATAATGAAGGCAACGCTCAAGCACAAGGGTTTACGTGGCACCGCAATTCTTGCCATTGTCTTCGGCGTTATTCTCTTTTGGGTGTTGCGCCCCGTCCGTGAAACAAGTTTTGATTTGAAAGGTTTTACTCCGCAGCACGACGATTCACTCGCCGCAAAATTTACTCCACATATTCTCGCGCACTCGCTCTATGGCGCGCCGACACACATGTTCTACCGCATGGCGAAAGATACTCAAGGAAACACTTACATCGCATACCATCCCTATTTCCACGACGAAGAAAATCCGCACGAGGGATTTGGGGCAAAGGCAAGTCGGCTTCTCTATTCGGGAGGGCTCCACCTGAAAGACATAATTTTCGGCAAGGCAGAGTTAGAACTCATCGAAGTTGTCTTAGACGCGAAAGGCAACGTTTCACGCGTCGCATACGAAGACGCAGAAAAATACAACCCGAAGGCATTCGGCGTGAAGCATGTCGAGAAGACGCTGATGCATCCCAAGCTCCCCCTCTGTTTTGAAATCGTTTCGTGGAACCACATGGTGCGTCCCCGTGAAAGCGACGCGTGCTCAAAAATGGCAGCACTTAAAGTAGAGTATTTTACCGACGCCCTTTGGGACGAATTTCGCATGGTGAAAAAGACCGAAGCGATTCTCCGGCGCAACCGCGCACACCGCGTTTACGAACGCTCCGCAGCGAAATAGTTAGTCGCGCACTTTAATCGATTGCAGTGCGTCTTGAGCGGCGCTTTTCACGTCTTCATCGTAGCGCGATTGCAAGAGCTTCAAAAGCGGAATAAACGCTTTGTGCTGCCGCATGACTTTCAGCGCGCGGCACATCTCGATTAAGGCTTTCTCGTCTTTCGAAGAATCACGAAAATCGACTAAATAGCGGTTGATGTGCGCGAGGAGAACGGGCACGGTCGTTTGCGCTTCGGAGGGAAAGAGGGCCAAGCTGTGTGCGCATGCAGAAAGAACCGCTGGGTTCGTTTCTTCGGTAATGGCTTTGTTAATCGTGGCTGCGAAAAGGGATCCTGTCGTGGATTTCTCAAAAACAACCACTGCACTGCACGCTGCTTCGCGCACGGTGGGGTTCTTGTTTTGAAGCGCAGTACCGATGGCGTCATGAAACTTCGTAACCGAGTTCTCGGCTTTTTCGGGAGATTGTCGATATAAAACAGCCATCTTTTCGAGCGCGCGGATCTTGACACTCGCTAAGGTGTCGCTGTCTTTCACCATGCGAACAAGCAAGTCGCCATGACGCAGGTCAGAATCGCGAATACGGTCGAAAATCTCGGGACGCGATTCTGCGCTCAGCGCAACTGGAATGTAGAGCCAGAAAAAAATAAATAAATAACGCATTTCGTCAAACCGCCGTTGAACTTTCGCTGGCTCCTTTGGTCTCGCTGCCATCGGTTCGCCTAACCGCATGGTTGATGAGACGCGCTACGTCCTCAAAGTTGTCTCCCTTGCGTAACCGAATGTCATCGTATTCACCCGTCGCAAGATAATGCTTCAGAATCTTCTTAATCTTGAATATCGGGCCCGCAACCTTGTGCGAGAAAAAGACGCTATAAACCATGATGATAAAAATGTTGAGGAGTGTCACAATCACCACCGGCCAGAGATATAGATCGAACGCGTTATAGAATTTATACCCCCGTTCGTTCACTTTCAGCGGGAAGTATTCTTCTCCGCTACCGTCTGCCGCTATTTGCCATTTGCCGTCGGCGCCTTTCACAAGAGACTGGTGCTTGTCGACTTCCATCTGCGCCAAGACAGAGGCACCGTCGGGCAAAAGGTTGTATGCCTTGTTCTTGAGGACAAAAAGCGCGGCTAAGATTAAGAGTGCCGAAATCACCACGACTATCGAGTAGCGCAGAATAAATTTGCTTTGAAAGCGAGTGTCGATGAGATATTTACGTTGCCAGAAGAAGGGTTTTTTTGCACGTTCGAAAGTTCTTTCATTAGCCATGGAAATACAATTTTTGCGCCGCGTGGCACCGGTCAATCATGTTTTAAGATATTTTTTGCAACCGATATGACCTCGGCTGCATCGGATAGACGTTGAGCCAGAATAAGAAAGCGACGCGTCTCGCTAAAAAGACGCCATCCAATAAAACTGCACAGAAGAAAAAACCGCGAAAGGCGACGGTTCCGCAAAGATCGCCGCGCGCCGCAGCCCCGCAAAAGGCAAAGCCACTCGCTGAGGTAGCATTGCCCAAAGACCACCCCGATATCCTCAAGCGGCGCAGACTACATTCGCGTTTTCGACGCGCGATGCGCCAAGAGATTGCAAACCTCTTGACGCACGGCATCGGCGCAGGGCTCGCGATTGCCGGTACGGGATTTCTCATCGCTCGCGGCGTCGCGTTAGACGATCCGTGGCGTGTTGTGAGCTACAGCCTCTTTGGTTTCGGGATGATTTTTCTCTACTTGGCATCGAGCCTCTACCATGCGCTTTGGAAGCCGAAGATTCGACAGGTCTTGCGGCGGCTCGACCACAGCGCCATCTTCCTCATGATCGCGGGCTCTTATACTCCCATTCTTCTTGTGACGCTTCGCGGTGCCTTGGGTTGGAGCATGTTCGGCGTCGTCTGGGGACTCGCGCTCATCGGCATCACTTTCAAAATGGTTTTTGGTCACCGCTACGAGGCGGTGTCACTCAGTGCATACATCCTCATGGGATGGCTCGTGATTTTCTTTGTGAAACCCGTTTACATCGCAATCTCTGGCCCTGGTTTGTGGCTCTTAATTGCGGGAGGTATCTCATACACCGCAGGGACCATCTTCTATTCAATCACGCGGCTACCTTACCATCACATGGTGTGGCATCTCTTTGTGTTGGGCGGGAGCGCTTGCCACTTTCTGTGTATCTATCTTTATGTGTGAACAGGTTGAATCTCAAGACACGTGGTATTTACTTACCAAAATATTCACGGAAGCGCATTTCGGCATCTTTACCAAAAAGAATCTTGCACGCTTCTTTAATACCCTTGGCCTGCCGCGCGCTTTCTTTGCGCGACACCAAGACAATTTTTGAGCGGCGTCTTAAGAAGTCTTCGAGTTTCGTAACCATCTCGCGCGCCTGTGCCTCGCGGATTTCACAGCGTGTATATTCTGTGCCGTGAATGAGTATCTGCGCTTCTGCGGGGTTCTCGCGAATCTGCTCTAAGAGTTCCAGCGCATGCGAGCCATACCGCCGCCAGAACCGCGTCGAAAGTTTCTCCGATGCGTTAGGCGACGTATAGCTATCTAAATCCATGAGTTCTGCTTGATGGAAAAATTCTTCGCGCACCGAAGCATGCGGCTCGCCATACCAGCGGCGTTTCAGGTAAGGCAATGGAACTCCCAAATCCTTTGCAAGCTCGCTAACCGCGTCGCCTACGTTAATGCAGTCGGTGAGCTTGCCGCCGAAGATAGTGATTTGCTTGCGGTCGCTATCGACGTCAATCTCATGCTTGCGTGAAAGTTGAATCCAGTCTTTGCCTTCGCCTTTGCCTTTTTTGACGACCAGCGGCCTAACTCCACAACGTTCGGCAATGATATCATCGCGGGTCAGCGGTGTTTTGAGTTTCAACCGTTTGTTGATGTTATGTAGAACGAACTCTCTGTCTTCGTCGGTTACATGCGAAACGGGCGAAGGCATACGCGTGTCGGTCGTGCCAATGCAAGTCTTGCCCCCCAACGGGATTGCGAAAAAGAGGCGGCCATCGTCTGCGAAAAAAGTGAGTACGCGGTTTTCTTCAGAAAGGCGTTCGACGATGAGGTGGATTCCTTTTGAGAACACATGCTGGTGTTCGGTTGTAACGCTTGCGAGTTGGTTATATTGGTCTGCAAACGGTCCGCACGCATTCACAATCACATCGGCTGTAATTGAAAATTTTTTCTTTGCGATATTGTCGACGGCACCGATGCGCCATTGACCATTTTGTCGCAACGCGGACGTTGCCTCGACATAGTTAGCCGCGATACAACCGTTGTTCATCGCCTGCCTCACGAAACTAAATACAAAACGCGCGTCGTTGTCGTGCAAGTAAGCGTCGGAGTACTCAATACCAGCGGCAGCGTTATCCGTGTTGATATTAGCTTGCAGTTTGTTGATTCTTTTTTTTGATAGATAGCGCGGTGTGCGAGTGAAAAAATTACCGATCGCCCAGTAGAACCAAGTACCGAGCCAGATAAACCAAACGGGGAAACGAAACCCTTTTTCGATGGTTGTGAAAAACCGGACTTCTTGCACCGTCGAGGGATAACTGCGGATGAGGTGGTTGCGCGAAAGGCAGAGCTTTCGAACGAGCCCAAATTCGAGCGACTCTAAATATTTGATGCCACCCCATGCGAGGTTCGACGACTCCTGGCTTGTGAACGAAGCAAAATCGCCTTTGTCGATGAGGCCAACTTTCGCGCCTTTGCCCGATAGAGCCGCCGCCGACACAGCTCCGTTGATGCCGCTGCCGATAATCAGCACATCAAAGTGGATGTCTTTAAGGCGTTCAATATTACTCTTGCGCAGGTGCATGGCGTCTTAATTCAAAAAAAAATCGCCCGGTCAAGTGAATGGTGATTTTGGAAGATGGGCCAGAACCAGAGCGAGTTTAGGCTTAACTCTCAAACCCTTGACGCCGTGTGCTTACGCTCACAAAATAGGCGTCACTCAGACTAACTATTCTAAAGGTCAAAGAGGCAAAATGAAAAAGATACTCCTTGTGGACGATCAAGCAAATTTCACGATGATGATGGCGATGAAGCTCAAGAGCATGGGCTATACCGTGTTTACCGCTGAAAACGGCAGCGAGGCATTAACGATTGCTGCGGCGGAAGTCCCCGACCTCATCGTCATGGACATCATGATGCCGGTAATGGATGGCCTAACCGCCGTAGACACATTGCGCAAGGATCCAAAAATTGCGCATATTAAAGTGATTTTCCTTTCAGCAAAAGGGCAACAATCCGACCGCGACAGAGCGGCCGAATTGGGTGCCGCTGAATTTATGGCGAAGCCTTTTAGTCCGAAATTACTCGTGGAGAAAATAGAAGCCCTCTTAGCGTAAGGCGTTGGTGCGCGAGTAACTATGCTTTTAGAACGGATTCGATTATTTCTCAAACCCGAGCCGCGAGAGCCGATGCCGACCTTTGCGCAGGAGCTCGACCGTAACGCTACGGCGATTCTCAAGGCGGGTTTGATCATCGGGTCTTTTGCATGGCTGCCGTATATGATTTTGGACCACGAGCTGAACCCCGCACGCTACGATATCATGGCACTGCGTATCGGACTAACTATTCTCTGCATTGCGCTTTTCATTTACAGCAAAATTTCGACGTTCAAGTACAAACACTCCGCCGCAACGGTTGTCTTTATCGGTTATATAATTCTCGTGACAGCATATATTACGGGCAGCGTCAAAGTCCCACAAATTTATTTTGCGGGTCTCGTGCTCGTGTTGTTTCTTCTCTTGTTCGCGTATGTCTCCATTCTTTGGGTGTTGGGAATCCTCCTATCGACCGCCGGAGTATTTATTGCAACGCTGGCGGTGCACCATCCCACAATTTTCCAGGGCGATGGCGCATACATGGTCGGAGATTTTGCCTCTTCGATCGTAATCCTCCTTGTATTACTCGTACTGACAGCGCGCAACCGGTACCAAAGCTGGCAACAGGGACTCCTCGCATCGAGCGCTCAGACGGCATCGGATGCGATCCTCCTCAAAATTTTGCCGCAAACGGTCGCCGAAGAACTCAAAGAGAAAGGGAGCGTCGAACCGCTCTTTTATGATTCGGTCACAATTCTATTTACCGACTTTGTCGCTTTCACTCGAATTGCATCGACGATGCTGCCCGACGAGCTGATTGAAGAGTTGAATCGCGTTTTTTCACAATTCGACAACATCGCCAAAAAATTCGGCATCGAAAAAATTAAGACGATCGGCGATTCGTACATGGCTGCGGCCGGGCTGCCTCAAATCAACAACACGCATCCTGTCGACGCATGCCTCGCCGCACTCGAAATGCGAGTGTTTATCCAAGAGGTCAATAAAATCCGCGAGTTGGCGGGACACGAGGCGTTCCTCGACATCCGCATTGGCATCCACTCAGGTTCTGTTATGGCGGGTGTTGTCGGCGAGAGCAAATTCGCATACGACATTTTTGGCGATGCCGTCAACGTCGCAAGCCGCATGGAATCGGGCGGCCAGCCCGGGCGGATTAACATCTCTCACGAAACGCACAACATCGTCAAGCAATGGTTCGACTGCGAAAGCCGTGGGAGTATCCAAGTCAAGAACAGAGGCGCTGTGGAGATGTATTTTCTCAACCGCCTCAAGGAAGAATTTTCAAGAGACAACGAAGGGCTCGTTGCGAATGAAATTTTTTGGGGAACGTATGAGCGTTTGAAAAACGATGGCTTTTTATGAGTCCATTGAATTCAAGAACACTGACTAAAATTTTCGTATTTATATGCGCTCTATTCGCCTCGACTGCGTGCCAGAATGTCGCACGGGAGAAATCCCACAAGACATTTAACTTTGAAAACGGCGTGCTCGATTTACGAAATTGGGATCCAGCGAAAGACGGGCCTGCGAGCTTAACAAAAAAATGGGAATTCTACTGGATGCGCCTTCTGTCTCCGGCGGATTTCAAAAACACGAAAATACGAATTACTCCCGATGCTCTCCTCGAAACTCCGGCTCGCTGGAACGGGCAAAAAATCGGCGGGCACACTTTGTCCGGCCAAGGGTATGCAACGTATCGGTTGAAAATTCGCCTTTCTGAAAGCGCTGCACGAATGCCTCTCGCCGTACGATACGAGGAGCAGGCGAACGCTTCGGCTTTGTATTGGAATGGTGTAAAGGTTGTCGATATAGGCCACGTTGCCACAAACAAGCAAGAAGCTAAAAACGAATGGGCGTTGGCGAGAGCACGCATCGACGCAACGCCTGAAAATGAAATCATTTTACAAATATCCAATTTCAGCCATCGCTATGGAGGTTTCTTCGCTCCCGTCCAGTTGGGAAGCGCTGAACAAATTTTCGCAGACCGAGAAAGTGCGCGTCTCATAGAAATGTTTTTATCCGGCGCAATCCTCATCGTCGGTCTTTACCATCTGGGACTCTTTTGGGCGCGTCGGAGCGAAAGGTCGGTACTCTGGTTCGGACTATTTTGCCTCTGTATTACACTGCGCTTGTTGACAACCGGCGAACGCCAGTTACACGAGCTTTTGCCGCTCCTGAGTTGGAGTACTCTTGTAAAGATAGAATACCTCACGGTTTTTGCAGCACTACCCCTTTGGGGACTTTTCATCCAATCTCTTTTCCCAAAAGAATTCAACCTTTGGATTTGCAAAGGGGTTATTGCCTTCAATTTGATCTTGGCGTGCGTGGTAATTTTTTTTCCACCGCTCATTTTCTCCTACACCATCGATTATTTTCTCATCGAAGCCTTGCTCTTTATTCTCTACACACTTATCGCGCTTGCCTTCGCGGCATTAAGGCACCGTCCTGGAGCGCTCCTCATTTTGATTGGAAGCGTCATCCCGTTCGCCACCGTGGTCAACGATGTAATCTTCATTCGATACTCGGCGGGACCGGGGCTCCTCTTGCCGCTGGGTCTCTTCCTCTTTATCTTTGCTCAATCGACAGCGCTCGCAAGACTCTTTGCGAAGTCGTTCAAACAAGTCGAGCAGCTCCTCGACGAGTCTAACAGTCTCAGAGAAAAACTCCTTCAAAAAGAAAAACTCGCGGCCATTGGAAATATGGCGGCTGGAATCGTACACGACTTCAAGAACCCTGTGCATATCATTCGAAGTGCCGCAGAATTTGCCGAGGACGCGACTCTCGACGAAGAAAGTCGCACAAAGTATCTACGGGTGATTAGCGACGAATCGCTGCGGTTAGGCGAAATGGCGCAGGACATCCTCGATTTTACTCGCGGCAACGTGACCATTGAGAAGGAAGATATTCTTCTTGCGGAATTCTTAGAGACTGTCGAGTATACCCTCGACCCTTATTTTACAAAAAAGCATATCGGGTTTGAAATTGCTAACAAGACAGAAGGGAAAGTACATCTCGACAAAGACCGGATGCTTCGAGTCTTCATCAATATAGGCGCGAATGCCGCCGATGTGTTACACAAGGATAATTGTTTCAAGCTCGAGATAACGCGCTCGAACGAAGGGTTGCTCTTTGCGTTCTGCGATGACGGCCCCGGCGTGCCCGAAAAAATAATTCCCACTCTCTTCGAACCGTTCGTCACTGAAGGAAAGGCCACGGGTACGGGTCTCGGTATGGCGGTTTCAAAAAGTATCGTTGAAGCGCACGGCGGGCGTATTTGGTTTACGACAGCGGCCGGCGAAGGGACGACTTTTTTCGTGGAGATACCCGTATGAAAGAGAGGCACTGGATTGTCGTCGGTATGCTTTGTTTACTCACCCTGGGTTGCACAAATAACTCTGTGCAGAAAAACCCTACCGCCACACGCGGCACTCTCGATTTACGAAGCTCTGCAACTGACTGGAATTTCGACAAGGACGGTACTCTCGATTTGAAAGGCGAGTGGGCATTCTATTGGCAAGAGTTTATCGATCCCACAGTTTTGCAAGATGAAAAAAACGCGCCAAAACCCGACGGGTATCTTGTGACAACCATTTCTTGGGAGGCCCAGCGATTGAACGGTAAGCTCTTACCGAGTTCGGGTTTTGCCACATACTCGCTGACGATTTTGGCGAGTCGACAAGCGGGATTTCTCAGCATCAAAATGCCGCGTGTGAGCACGGCTTACAAGCTTTTTGTCAACGGCGCGCTGGTCGCGAAAAACGGCCAAGTGGCCTCAAGGGCTCAGGATTCTCAACCGGT
>CAUJII010000023.1 GCA_963205035.1 Spirochaetota bacterium | reverse complement strand
TCGAGTCGCTCCAGTTTGGCATGGAGCATACGTTTTAGGAGGGGTTAGGCTCAGAACTCAGCGCAACCCCGTGCCCGGAACACAAGAATGTAATAACTATTGCAACCAACTTCTTTCTTTCAAGACCCGCAAGCTTGTGGTAGTTATTACAAAATTCACACTTTTTTCGGTTTTTGAAAAAAAACTCGAATTTTGTGAGAAAAAAACACGGTTTCTGGGTATTTAATATATAGAGGGAGAGTAACTCTATGGAATATCATCAGACATCGGTTTCGCTGCGCGAGAAGTCGTATCGCCGACTCAAAGCCGCGCAACTCATTTTTGCCCGGCATGGGATTATATGGGGTGAGGGCGAGATTATTTCGCGGCTCTGCAAAGAGACTGTGTTACGCTGGCGGTCCGGCGGTGCTTGGACCGTGTCCGCACGGCGGTACAATATCCAGACTGACGAGACTAAATACGTCATAAGGCCCTGGCGGGTTGACAAGAACCTCTACGGTGTTCTTTGGCAGCGGACGATTCATTCGGGCGAATCGGTCTCGCGGTTCGTCGACTTCGCGATCCGGGTGTTCATGCCGCGATTTGTCGAGATGTATCTGCATTCGCCTCGGCGCGGGTCGGCGTTCTCCGCGCGGAACCATCACTTTTGGGCTGCGCGGTATGCCCGGCGCAAGAGTTATCCTGACTATTTTATTAACTACCAAAAAGTTACCGAAAAAAACGAGAACGGCGGGCTCGAAACGGCTCGGAAGGCGGTTCTCATCGCGAAAAAAAGCCTTTCGTACGCTGAATACATCAACTGCCTGCGAACGTGCATATAGCGCGGTTTTTTTTAGCGACACGGGTGTCTCTCTCAGCCTTGTGCTGTGCGCGGTGACAGGAGGTCACGTGCTACGCCGCTGCCATGGCTTGCACTGAGCCTGTCGAAGTGCGGGCATCTTCGCGGCGTGCGCGGTGACAGAAGGTCACGCGCTACGCTGCCAGTGTAGAGAATCTCTCAAGAGTCGGTTGCCACTCGGCCAATTGGGCGAAAAATCTTGCCATGCCCGTTTTAAGAGATACCGTTTGACGCTCTCACCGGCCCTCGCAAGCTCGTCCCATGCTTGGATTGCGTTCCTTCTTTATATGGGTGTTTCTCATCGCAATACTTGCAGGCACTGCATTCCTCTTCTGGGAGACGCCTTTACGCAAGCTCGGGGCAAATTTTAATTCGCGTGTTTCTCCCACAGTCAAAAAGGCAACCGAGAAACTGGCACCCCCCGCAGAAAAGGTTGTGGGCAAGATAGCCGAGCCTGTCGAGGCTAAAGCAAAAAACGAATGGAAGAAAACCAGCGAAGGCGCAATGGGATTGATGGCGCTCTTATCGCAGAACATTTCGAGTGAGCGGGAATCGCTTCTTGCCGCACAAGATGCGAAGTATCGAGAAATTTTCGTGTGGTTCAAATCTAAGAAGCCGGCGGCACCACAACCTTCAAAGCCTGCGGCAAAATAGTAAAGCTCGCAGGGCATTGGCCCGGCATCTCTCCGTCACAGTCTAAGAGCGCACGGTCGTTCGTCTTGATACTGACGTGCTTCGCGCGGTGCACGCTGACCCCCTTGTCGAGAATATGCGTGCCCTTGCGGACCTTCGACATCTTCGCCACCATTTGCATTTTCGTGAGGTCTCCCAAGAGAACGACGTCGAAAAAACCGTCGTCGAGTTCGGCGTGAGGCGCAATTTTCATTCCGCTGCCGAAGTACTTACCCAATGCGACAATCACTCCGTTATAGACGCCGTCTAAGTGCACCTTCTTGTCGAGAGTCAGTTCGAGAGTTTTGTTCTTATAGCCTAAGAGGCCGCGCACTGTCGCAATTTGGTATGAAATAAAAGAGCCCAGTTTTTTACCCTGCCTTTCGAGAATTTCGACAACCTCGCCGCCGATGCCGATGTCTGCAATGTTGATAAAGACACGCTTCGTCTTCTTGCCGTCGAGGGCTTGAAACTCGACAAGCCCCGCGTCGACCACTTGAGTTCGCTTTGTCTGCAAAATTTGCAGCGCGAGCGCAGACGAACGGGGGATTCCTAAAGTGCGTGCGTAGTCGCTTCCCGAACCCGCCGGAACAATGCCCAACGCAGGCGCTTGCTTGATGGGTTTGAGAGCCTTTCCGCTCGCATCAAAAAAACCAGCGGCGACTTCGCTAATTGTACCGTCGCCACCGACAGCAACGATGAGTTCTGCGCCCGCTTTGACGGCTTCTCTCGCAAGCGTTGTCGCGTGGAGTTTCTCTTCTGTGAATAGAATTTTTGCGTTTCCGTAAATTGATTGAATTTCGTTGAGAAGACTCTTGAGCTGTTTGCTCGATTTGCCCCCCCCCGCCTGTGGATTAACAATGAAGACTGCCGCTTCGCTGCGTTGTTTACGAGTTGCCATAGACACCTTGCATCAAAGAAGAGAGTCGGGTGCAAGAATAATTTGTTTTACCGTATCGCGCTTCCCGTCATGTCGCGATTTTGGAATCTATCTCTCCACGCCGCCGAAGTGGTGAAATGGTAGACACGCCGCACTCAAAATGCGGTGGGGGCAACCCCATGTCGGTTCAAGTCCGACCTTCGGTAAATTTTTTGTGCGTAGCGCGCACAAAAAACAGTTTCGGGGTAAATACCACAGAACTGTCTTTTTCTCTTTTTTTTTGACGCCCGCCCCCCCATTACGTACTATAAAACTATGTACTGGAGTTCATTTTAGTTTATGTATTACCCTCTATTGACGCTGACGCTACAACAGTATGCGGCGGTGATTTCGCTCTCGGGCGGAGTGATTATCATTTCGCTTGCGCTCTTCCTTATTTTCTCCGCGAAAGGCGAGGAAGATAAGTACGCGGTTAAAAAGAAGCTCTACAAGATTCGAGGGCGTTATTTTTTCGTCGCATTAATTTCGGCTCTTGTGCTTTTGGTTTTTTCGCTGCGCCTTCTGCCTTACCCGCAATACCAACCAACGCCCGATGAAACGGTGCGAGTGGTGGGCTACCAATGGGGATGGCTCATGGCCCAAGGAGCGTCGACCGAAGAAGTGAATAACTTCAAGGCGTTAAAGAAAGCCGAGGAGTTGAGAAATTTCAAAGGCACAAACGAAATCACGGTGAGCGTCGATAAGGCTATTCGGTTTGTTGTCACTTCGCGCGACGTGACGCATAATTTTGCTATCTACAATAGCAAAGGCGCGATTGTTGCACAGACGCAGGCGATGCCGCAATACCATAACGAACTGCAATATAAATTCACCGAGGCGGGCGAATACCCCATCATGTGCCTCGAGTACTGCGGCATGATGCACTCCAACATGCTCGGTAAAATTCATGTGGTAGTTACCACAAAAATGGCGGAAAATGTGGTGCCGCAAACAGCACCACAAATCAAAAAATAGAAGAAACTTATGTACGAAATAAACACCACAGAAGCAAAAAACCACCGGACTCTCGTCAAAGTTTGGACGGTGACGTTCCTTATTCTTTTTCCCCTCCTCATCACGCTGGGGCTCCTCATGCGCCTCAACCAAGGCGAGGTTCTCAAACTCCAGTCGATGACTTTTTATAGCCTTATGACTCTGCACGGTTTAGGAATGGCCGGAGTTATTTTCAGCACCGCACTCGGGGCGTTGGGGTATCTCATCGGCACTCGCTACGCAAAAATCAGTGTGGGCTTCGGTTATTTTATCTACGCGCTTGTCGTTCTGGGGACGTTAGGTCTCACCGCCGCAACGCTCTTTGGCAAATACGCTGCGGGTTGGTACCTACTCTATCCCATTTCGGTGCAGCCCGGCATCGGCCAAAACTGGGCAATCACTTTGGCGCTCCTCTCTCTCATTGTTCTGGGCGTTGCGTGGGTTTTGGGGTCAACGCACATTGTCTATGCGCTGGGCAAGCGATACGGCGGATTTACCAAACTCATGGGATGGCATTACCTCGGCAAAGAAGAGCCGAAAGAAGAGCTGCCGGCACTCGCTCTCATCACTACGGTGAGCTTGGTTCCGGGAATAATTTCGTTTCTCGCAGGGGCTGTTTTTCTGGTCATGAATCTTCTGCAACATTTTGAAGGCACTCTTTCGTATGATCCGCTGATCCAAAAGAACTTAGTTTTCTTCTTCGGGCATACCTTAGTCAATATCGCCATGTATATGGCCGTTGCGTGGGTCTATGAGATCATGCCTTCGTTCACGCACCGCGATTGGAAGGTCAACAAGGCTGTGGTGTATGCATGGAACGGAACTTTCTTCTTTATTATCTTCGCATACTTCCATCACCTTTACATGGACTTTGCACAGCCGACAAGCCTGCACTACGTCGGCCAAATCGCATCTTACCTCAGCGCAATCCCTTCGACCGTGGTTACAATGTTTGGCGTAGGCGTGCAAGTTTACCACGGCAAACTCAAATGGAGTATTTTCCCCATGGCCGTTATTATCGGTATGACGGGCTGGGCAGTGGGCGGCTTCGCTGCAATCGTCGATTCAACGATTAACCTCAACAAAGTACTCCACAATACGCTGTGGGTGCCGGCGCACTTCCACACGTACATGCTCTTGGGAGTCATCCCATTTCTATTCGCTTTTTTCTATTACCTTGCTTACGGCAGCGAAGAGAAAAAACCTTCGTGGGGCTTTTGGCTTTTCGTCGTGGGTGCTGCGGGCTTTCTCACCATGTTCTACCTGGGAGGCATGGAAAGTGTTCCACGCCGCTATTCAGAGTACATGTTCACGAATGTTCCAGGGCTGCGCGAAGTGGGGTCAAAGTACGCTAAAATTGCGGCGCGCTTCATCGAGATAGTAGTTTTGGGATTACTCATCATGTATATCTCGCTTTTCAAGAACTTGCTGTTTCGCAAGGATCTTCCGAAGAGCTAACCTAAATTTGGGGTGTATCGCGAAAGGGGATGGGTGCCCGTAGAGACGCAGCATGCTGCGTCTCTACGGGAAAAAATTGTGCATCGGAGAGGCTTCTCTACGCGGGTTGTCTCATCGGCACGAATTCCCAGGTTTCTTGGACTGCCCCATGGAGAGGCATCATGAAAACTTGGATTTTACCCTTCTTAACTCTCGCACTCGCCGTCTTCGGGATAGGTGTCTGGACTCGGGGGTTTAGTGCTTTTACCGTCTTTTCGCATACGCTCGCTGCGGCGGGGGAAATACCACGGCCCGTCGAAAACCTCACGATGGTCGATCAGGACGGCAAGAGTTTTCGTTTGGGCGAGAAGCATAAATTTACTCTCATCAATTTTGTGTATCTCAACTGCCCGTATGTTTGCCACAAGATAAATAACCGCCTCGAAGGGATTTATACGGCGCTGCGTAAAGAGAGCATTCCCGAAAGGCTCGAACTCTTGACCGTGAGTTTTGATACGGAGCGCGACGACATATCCAAAATTAGGCGGTACAGGCGAAGCTTGGGCGAAAAGCTCACCGGCTGGACATTCGCTCTACCCGATCGGGTTTCTAAGGCGGAGTTTGAGCGTTTTTTGATCGATATGGGCGTTTGGGCAAAGGCCGCTCCCGAGAAGGCGCTCATTAACCATTCGATCTATCTTTTCTTGGTTTCTCCCGAAGGAAAAATTGTGCACGTCTTCGACCCGGCACGCGAGGACGATGCCAATATCTTGAGGACTTTGCAGCGACGCATAGCGGCATGAAGCGGGTTCTGGGTTTTGTCGGCATCGCTCTTTTCTTTTACGCTTTTTCTTTCCCCTTGAACGATTGGTTTTCTCTGACGATGGTGCGCCATCAAATTTTACAGCTACCCGCGATGGCTCTCTTGGGCATCGTCGCGGGTCTTGTTTATTCGAATGCGCGTCCGAAAAACCGTTCGACACAAATTGCAATTCTTATTGCCGCGATGGCAATCCTCCTTTTTTGGATGCTGCCGCGCTCGATTGATTTGACGATTGTCTACCCGTGGATTAACCGCGTGATGCACCTGATGGTTTTCGCGGCGGGGTTGTCGATTGCCTGGGGGTTAGTCGGCTGTTTCTTTGAAGTGCAAATTGCCTTCCCCTTGATGCTCGCGTCGATGTTCATTGCGACTGGCATGGCGCTTCGAGGTTTCACCATTCTCTTGTGCTCTTCTTTTATGCTCGAAGAACAACAAGAGACGGGACTTTACCTTATTTTTTTGGGATTGGGCATTTTTGTAATAACTATTACATTTCTGCTGAGGCGATTAGGGGATCGAGAATAGGCACCCCGCTGGCTGGGACGCTTTTCTTGCACTCAGCCCACGCTAATCACCGGCCCCTATTTGTTAAAATTCTTGAATAGCTCTTCTTGCTTCTTCTTCGCAGCATCGACGCCGTTTTCTTTCATCGAGTCGAGTTTTTTCTGCGTTGCCTCTTTTTGGTTGTCGACACCTTCGCTTGATTTTTTGACTTTCTCGTCGGTGAGCGACTTCATGTCTTGAATGCTCTTATCTGTCTTCGCTTTGTTATCGTCGATGAGCTGTTTCGCCTTATCTTTTTGCTCTTGAATGTTCGCATCTTTCTTCTGCATCATTTCTTGAACTGCTTTCTCACCGCTCGCCGCATCGAGAATCTTTTGCTGGTTCGCTAAGACATCTTGGAATTTTTGCAAATCCGCAGCCTTAATATCTGCGATGCTCGAAAGCGAAGCCATTTTCGATTGAGTCGAAGCATCTACCTTGCCAACCGAGGTGTCGCCCGAAGCACTCACATTCGCTTGATTGCCGGCTGTTACTTCTTCGCTGCTTCCCGACTTCGATTCGACGCCGACCTTGCCTTCGATGACGGCGACTTTTCCCGTGCCGCTCGCGTCTGCTTCGGTCATGAACTCGGTGCCGCGAACGCCCGCAACCAGAGTGGGGGTGTGAATCGCAAATGACGAGCGTTTATCGAGACGAGCAACCTTTGAAAACACGGCGCCTTTTTCGAGCATGAGGCGGTCGTGCTGCACTCCGTTTTCTGCGGCTGTAAATTCTTGCATGAGGACTGTACTATTTTTGTCGATGCGGATCAATATGTTATTGGGGAGCAATAAATCCACCTGAGATTTAGGGCCTGTGACAATTTTGTCGCTCTCTTGTAGAACAGTACCCTTCGCTGCGGCTTTTTCCCCGGCAGGAGTAATCACCTTCGCATCGCTACCGACAACGAAAATGACTGCGGCGGCGTGACTCGTCTTTGCCTTGGGTTTTTCTTTGCACGCGAACGCAACGGCTGCAAGAAGGAGAAGAATAGTTACTCGAGCTTTCATGGTTCACTTTGCGAAGTGCGTTTGGGTGCGTCGAGCAATTTTATATCTAAAGAAGAAAGTGACGCCGCCGTTTAAGATATTTTTCTACCCTGTGTTTGCGCGTCTCGACTATTCGTTTTTCACGGTTGCTGCAATCTGCACCGGCAAGACTCCTCAAATTAACTTGCCAAACATTAAGATTCAATCTATCACGACGTCTTCACAAGAAGCGAAACCCGGCTCGCTTTTTGTGCCGCTTATCGATAAACGCGATGGGCACGATTTTATCGAAGACGCGCTGAGGCGGGGGGCTGTCGCTTTCTTCGCGAAACGCGGTCATATTGCCTTAAAGAAGTTCGACGAAAACACTCTCACACGAGCGATTGTGGTCGACGACCCTCTGACGGCTCTCGGCGAACTTGCGCACTTTCATCGCATGCGCTTTACTCCGCTCGTGATAGCAGTCACGGGGTCGAACGGCAAGACGACCACCAAAGAAATGCTCGCACAGATTTTTAGACACGAACTGGGGCGCGAAGCGATTGCCACCGAAAAAAATTACAACAACCACATTGGCGTTCCTTTTACTCTTTTCGCGATTCAGAATTCAACCCGCGTTGCAATTATTGAGATGGGCATGAACCACGCCAATGAAATCGCTTATTTGACGCGCCTCGCTAAACCCCACGCCGCCTTGATTAGCAGCATCGGGCATGCGCACATCGAGTTTTTCCGTTCGCGCGCGGCGATTGCTTCCGCAAAAGGCGAAGTGATGGAAGGCATGCCGGCGGGTTCGCATCTTTATGTTCCAAGTGACATTGCAGAAGTTTCGACGCTCGAACGTATTGCGAAAGAGCGCAAGATAAAGTTGCGACGGATTACTACCACTTCCGATTTTTTATGCGTGAAGCAAAAATCGGCGACAGGGTTTCTTCTGAGTATTGGCGGGATCGAGACGAAGTTTCCTTTCGCGAACGCGGCATGGGTTTCCAACCTTGCGCTCGCGGTGCAAGCCGCGCACGATGTGGGAGTGTCGACGCAAGCGATTCAAAAAGCTGTACAAAAATTTCGGCCGGCTTCCGGAAGAATGCAACTCTTGCGCGGGTATTTTACAATCATCGACGACGGGTATAACGCGAACCCCGACTCGGCCGTCGCGTCGATTGACGCCGCTTTGCAGCTCGCTCAAAAAAAACCTGTGGTCTGTGTCTTTGCCGACTTCAAAGAGTTGGGTAAGGCGAGTCGGCAACTGCACACTTGGACGGGGAAAGAAGCTGCAAAGCACAAGATTTCGGCTTTCTATGCCGTCGGGGCCGAGATGAGGTTTGCGAAAGATGCGTTCGAGAAGAGTGCAGATAAAAATGCGCGTAGTTATTTTTTTGCGCGAGAAGACACGAGTGCTCTCATTGCCGCTCTCAGAAAAGAAGAACGCGGTTCGGTGATTCTCGTCAAAGGTTCACGCTCGATGCAAATGGAAGAGATTGTTGCGCTGTTACAGAAAGCGCGTTAATCTTTTTTCGCCGCCGCGCGGTATGAGAGTGCCGCAAAGCCTAAGATAATTCCCAACGCCGCGAGCACCGCATAATAAAGATAGTGGATGCGCTCGGCTGAGACGCGCTCTGCGTTGCGGCGGTACAATTCTTCTGTGAGCCAAAAGAGACGTTGGTCGCGCTTCGTATGCGCCTTCTTAAATTCATTCGTGATTCTTTCGAGATCCGTATCGCTGAAACGCACCATGCCACTACGCGCCTCTTCGGTCTTGGCGTTGAGGAACACCTCAACTTGCTTCATGAGATCTGCCGGTAAGTCCTTGAGCTCCGTCTCGGCGGCAAGAGGTGTGAGAACAAAAAATACCGCGATGAGTAATTTAGTGAGATATTTCATCGAATACCGCCTTGTTTTTTTCTACGCGATGCCGCGCGATGAGAAGAGATAAAAAGAGAAGTGTAAATCCCATGAAGCTCGTGAGAAAAGCCTGCCGCATCAGAGGGTCGACGAGTCCCGTGCCTTCTTTGCGCACGAGAACCGGGCCCGGATGCGACGCTGTTTTCCAAATGTAAATAGCTGCGACAACCAAGACCGCGTTCATGACAGCCAACACAGCGAGCACTGCGCCGACACGCGCCGCCTTGTCGCGGTCTGCAATTGTCGAGCGCAAGAGCAGATAACCGTTATACATCATCCACATCACAAAAAACGAGACGAGGCGTTCGTCACCCCAGTTCCAAAGCACGCCCCACACGGGCTTCGCCCACAGGGGCCCTGTGACCAGAACAGTCGACGTGAATGTCCAACCGGTTTTGATGAAAGCTAACGCCCAAACATCATGTGCGAGTTCGCGGCTCTTGAGGTAGCGGATGCTCATCACGGCGCCGCCGACAAACGAAATAAAAGAAACCCAAACAAGCGGCACATGAAAATAAAACACACGCTGAATATTTCCCTGCACCGAATCGGCGGGGGCTCCTATAAGCGCTAACCACGCTGCACGCGCACAGACAAACAAAGCGGCAAGGGTTAGCGTATAGAATGCAATGTCTTTGCGTTTCATTTTTTTTATTCGAGAGTTTCTTTTTCTGAAAAAATCGCAGTGATGTTCGCTTGAGGCGTTATGTCAAAACTATAATTCAGCGCCTTGACTTTAGGCGCGATTACGCGGCCTGCAATCTCCAGCACCTCTGTGGGATTTCTCTCTTCAACGACGATTTGGTTACCGGTTTCAATCGTTTCATCGAAAGTCGACTGTGGTGCAACAACAAAAAATGGAATGCGGTGCGCTTTTGCCAAAACGGAGAGCGAGTATGTTCCGATCTTGTTTGCAACGTCGCCATTGCGAGCGATACGGTCGGCGCCCACAAAGACCGCGTCGATAAGTTTTTTCTGCATAAGATAACCCGCTTGCGAGTCGACAGTCAGCGTCACTGGAATCTTGTCTTTGAGTAATTCAAACGCCGTGAGTCTCGACCCTTGCATATACGGTCTCGTTTCGTCTGCATAGACCATCTCAATCTTGCCCTTTTCGTTCAGCAAACGGATCACTCCCAAAGCGGTGCCAATCCCTCCCGTCGCCAAAGAACCCGTATTGCAGTGAGTCAGTATATTATATTTTTCTTTCGGGTATTTAGTGACTAAGTATTTCATCGCGTTCGCGGCCATCGCACGGCAACGTTCTGCGTCGTCGTTATGGATTTCCAGCGCCTTGTCGTAGAGCTTGAGCAACAACTTGAGCGGCGCATCTTTCGTTCTTGCCGCGTCGCTCGACAGAAACGCCGCTGCAACCGCGACCATCTCGCCGGTTGCCCACGAGAGGTTGACTGCAGTCGGGCGTGATGCGTCGAGAAGGTCTTTTTGTTTCTTCAGAAGTTCTACTGTAATCTTTTTATTTTTCTTCGACGCTTCCCATGCAGACAGGTACATACCATACGCTGCGCTGATTCCAATCGCGGGCGCCCCTCGCACAACCATGTCTTTGATTGCTTTCGCAACATCAGTCGCATTGTGGCAAGTCACATAGTCGAGTTTATGCGGTAGGAGTTTTTGGTTTACCAGTTGTATTTTATCGCGGCTCGCTTTAATGAACGAAAGGGGAGATTTCATATTGACCTCGGTCTTATTCTGCGTTTGTTTCTTTATGCGTGTCGTGGCGCGGCGGGCGCAAGAGGGGAAATAAAATAACGTCTTTGATACTCGATTTATTCGCGAAGAGCATGACGAGTCTATCGATACCGATACCCAGACCACCGGTCGGGGGCATTCCCACTTTCAGTGCGGTGACAAAGTCGTCGTCGGTGGGCATCGTCTCTTCGGCGCCGCTTTCTTTTTGCGACGCCTGTTCATTAAAGCGCAGCTCTTGTTCGTGCGGGTCGTTGAGTTCGCTAAAGGCATTCCCCATTTCGCGGCCGGTGATATAAGGCTCAAAGCGCTCGACCAAATGCGGATTACCGGGAATGGATTTTGCAAGCGGCGAGATGGCTTTCGGAAAGTGCATCACAATGGTTGGCTGAACGAGCGTCGGTTCAACCTTTTCAGAAAAGACCAAGTCGACGACTTCCCAGAAGGTGTGGAGGCCTTCTGCTTTGAGGCCAATCGACTGCGCCATTGTTTTAGCTTCGTCGAATGAGGGGTTTTCATCGCCCAAGAATCGGTTAAAATCTAACCCAGTTTTTTCGCGGATACTGTCGAGGTACGTGACGCGCTTCCAAGGCCTTGCCAGAGAAATTTCTTTGTCGCCATAGGGGAGCGATGTGGTGCCCAAAGTCTTTTGCGCGAGGTGCTCAAAAATTTCTTCTGTGAGCTCCATCATCGCGTTGTAATCGGCGTACGCCTGATAAATTTCAATCATCGTGAACTCGGGATTGTGCTTCGTACTAATTCCCTCGTTGCGAAAATTTCGATTCAGCTCAAAAACTTTTTCATAACCGCCGACGATGAGACGCTTCAGATAGAGTTCGGGCGCTATGCGAAGGAATAACTCGATGCCGAGTGCATTGTGGTGTGTCACAAAGGGCCGTGCCGCCGCACCCGAGGCAATCGCTTGCATCATGGGAGTTTCAACTTCCATAAAACCACGCGCATGCAAGAAGTCTCGCAGCGCTCGGATAATTTTGGAGCGCAGCACGAAAGTCTCGCGTGCGTCGCTATTGACCGCAAGGTCTATATAACGCTGGCGGTATCTCAGTTCAATGTCGCTAATGCCGTCGAATGTCTCGCCGTCTTTTTCTTTGACGACCGGCAGAGGCGACAAGTTCTTCGCCAAAAGCGTGAGCGTGTTCGCATGAAGAGTCGCTTCGCCTGTCTTTGTGCGGAAGGGCCTGCCCTCGATGCCGATGATGTCGCCCAAATCGAGATTCTTCAGAATAAAATAATCGTCTTCGCCCAAGGTCTTGTTACCTGCGTAAATCTGCACGCGGCCAGTCTGGTCTTGGATTTGCAAGAACTGCGCCTTGCCCATGTCGCGGATGGCAACAACACGCCCGGCCGTCTTGACAGGAGGCGCGTCTTCGGGTGGGGTCTTATCGTCCTCTGCACCAAACGAGCGAACCTTCAGCGGTAAAATATCTTCTTTATTAGAAAAACGGACAGGATAGGGATCAATCCCCTTTTGTTGGATTGCCGCCAGCTTGTGGAGCCGCTGTTCTTCGAGCTCGGTCAGTGCACCCATTAGGTCAAAGTTGGCGTTTTTGACACCGTGTAAAGGAAGCGTGGTATTGATCCCGGTTACGGCGAACCCGTAGGTGACGCTTCAATCGTCTCAAAATACTCAAGCCGCGTGAACGCGGCAGGGTGTGCCACGCGCGTTGGAGTAGTTACTCCGCCTTGAACTCTTTCACCCGCTTGCGGTCTTTCGCTCCACCCTACCCGCGCACGCCATGTATCGGCGAAGAAAGCGTAGACCGTAAAATTACCGTCGCCGTTATGCGCCTTGAGCCGTCGGAGCTCTTTGAAGAGATACGCCAGCTTAAAGACCTGTCCGTCTTTGAGCTCAATGCGTACGGCGTTCGGTTCAAATTCAAAAAGTGTGCCGTTCTTGTCGCTCGAAACGACATGCGCGCGGTAGCTCTCAATCGCCAGCTCGCGAATATCCTGCACACGGATAGTCTGCGTGTATTGCACCTGCCCTTTCTTATGCGCGAAAGAATAAGACGCGGGGATTGTCGTCTCTGCAACGAGCGTCGACCGATCGCCCAGGTGGATTTTCACCCGTACCGAAGCCATTTCGGTCTTTGTGTTCTTTGTTCGCGTCGACACGCCCTCGGTGGATTTCTTAGTCGCTGCGGGTTCTTGCACAACCGGGTCGGCAGGAGAAGACGGATAACTCACTGCGTCGGCAGAGAGCGTCAGAAGAACAAGAAACGCGAACGGCCATGAAGAGCCTAATTTCAAGCTCGCGTTACACTGGATAACCATAAGGGCAATTTCTATTGTTGAAGATGCGCCAGTTTCACGGTGTCAAGTCAATTGACAGGCCCATCACTCTCGTGGGGTGCGCCTAAAGAATTTAGGAATTATCGCACGTCGCGCTATTGCGGCACTTACGCAAGTCCATCACGGCTTTTTCGTCGACCAAAGCCATCTCGGCGTTGACGTTGCGCACAGCCCATTTAACCATGTTTTCCCAAACCGTCTTGTTACTCGTCGTCATTTTATCGTAACCCGCACGGAAGCGAACATGGTAAGTCAAGAATGTCTGTTCTAAAATAATTTTCGCCACGTTACCCACCGGCATGTTGTATCGGTTTTGTCGCGCGTTGGAATATGCCTGCGACAACACATAATCTTCAAAGTTTTCAGAGGGGTTTGTCCCGCCAATTTGCCTTTTACCATACTTTTCATCGGCCCAGCCTTCGATGTCGGTGTGGTTATACCCCGTCGTCACCCAAACGTGCGTCATCTGCACAATATCGCCCGAATAATGGTGCGTTAAAGACGGGAAGAGCAACTGATCGCCGCTGACATTGTAATACCGCCCGACAACCGCGCTTGTTTGCAAGCTATGGTTGCGGCTCTGTAGGCCTTCGAGCCAAGCCTCGTTGTAGTAAAAAGTTGCTGCGTTGTAGGATGGCTCCCATATCACCCAGTCTTGGTTGCCGACAAAAAAATCATCGATACCTTTCGCGCCGCCCGGCACCACGTTCGGGTATTGGTAGGTGTCGCCATACTTTGTGCCCTCGTCAGGGCAAAAGAAAAGTGCTGTGTCGCTCAAGCAGTTGTAATTTGTGCCGTCGTCGCTACCGAGCTTTTTAGAGCCATTTGCATTCCCCAAAGGTGTAGTCGAGCCATTTTGCATATAGTCGACAGTCGGGTTTTCATTGACTCCAGTCGCTACGCCTAAATATTCCGAGCAAGCCGATTCTGTGCAGTTTTTGGGGTCGATAGAAAACTCAGAATTACTGAGTCCTATGGCAATGAGCGAATCGAGGCTGCCAAACTCTTCAAAACCATACGTTGTGTTGTAAGAATAGCCGTCGATCATGTTGTAGTTATTCGTAATGAGTCCATCGCCGTTCGCACTCTGTTTTTTGAGGTTGATAAAGTGCGTGTAACTGGTGACGTTGACGCCGACTGCATTCCAGTTAAAAGGCAAAATCGCGTGGTCGATAAACACATCTTGAACCCAGTCGGGTTTATCGGCCGCGACGCGGGTAATCCCAATGGCGCCGCACTGGATGTTGAGCGAGTCACCCGAAGCTTCGCCCCCCAACGTCACGCACGTTCCGGTATATCGCCCGCCCGCCTTTGCCTTCATATAGTCGGCCGCCCAACGCTGTTGGTTCGTCCCTTGAAACTCCATATAAAGAAAAGCGTCTTCGGGCATGTTCTGGTGGACATGGAATGTATACGCAAAAAGCGACGGAGTAACCCCACTCAAGAAGAGAAAACTCGTCAGAATAAAAGTATAACGACCCAATTTTAACATAAATCCAACCCTATTTCTTTGAGTCTCTGCCAATCTTTTAACAATTTGGTCAGAGTACACACTATAACAGAATCCCTACGGCAAGGGCAAAAGGGCCAGATTTATACAGAACGTATGTTTACAAACGTCGTAGCGTAAATCAGGTAGGAACCACAGCAAAAAATTTTGCCGCATTTTAGAGTAACTACCCATAAAAACCACGAGCAGATTGTAAACTGTTATGCGGCGCCGTCAATACTGCAACTGCACTGCAAGATTCACCGAGTGTATCTTTCGCCCTGCTGCCGTACCTGTGAAAGAACCGCCGCCCTTGCTTTCTAAATCCCCATAGCGTGCGTAGAGCGCAAGCCGCGCCTTGTGGCCTAAGATGACGTAGTTCGTTCCATATTCTAACTCTTCCCGCATCGAGCTATACTGTGGATGGATACTCGTGAAGCGTACATAAGGTTGAAACTGGCCCGCGCCTACAGTCGAAGGAATCAGATAGAGCATTGTCGCCGACCAGGCGTAACCGTTAAAAACGCAAAAACACGGCGCCGCTGGAGAGGTAAAAGCCGCTGTGCCATACTCGGCCCAGAAACGCTTAAACTCTCCATTGAGTGTGAAGACGCCCGCCCCCTGAGGCATGATTTTTTCTAAGAGGAAATCCACCGTGGTGCCGGTGAAATTTGCCGTAGCGCCCGCCGCATTACCCGTGCCATCTTTTTGATGCTGCACACTGCCCCC
The DNA here is from genome assembly GCA_963205035.1 of Spirochaetota bacterium. Taxonomy (GTDB): domain Bacteria; phylum Spirochaetota; class Leptospiria; order Turneriellales; family Turneriellaceae; genus Turneriella. Next base: position 5,415 of record CAUJII010000023.1, on the reverse strand, counting down.
CAATGCCAAAATATCGCCCGCTTTGCCAAAATACGTGCCTGCCGCATAATAGCCCGGGCCCGGCTCGTCGTCCCAAAAATTCCAAGCCAAGCGCCCCGTGAACATCGGGTTATTCGCTTGGTTAGACGCACCGCGCAGCCCCTGCGAAATTGTTGCGACATAGAGTAGGTGTGTCCCGAACGGATGCACTTTGCCCCAAAACGTTGCACCGTTGTCGCGGCCATAAAGCCCCGCACCACCACCCGAAGTGCTCGGGGCGTTGAAGTTGGCGCTCAGGTCAGCCGGATAGAGCGGCGTACGGAAGGCGTCGAAAGTCGCAGTGTAAAAAGGGCCGCTCAACTCGCCGCGCTCGCTGGGCAAGAGCAGACGCCCAACCCACAAATTCGCCGTCTCGTGGAATTCAAGCTTTGCAATCGCGTCGAGTAGCGAAAGCGCAGAGTTCCCCGCCATATTCTGTGAGCCCCCTTGGAACGGCCCTGCACCGCTTTGTGTTGCACAGTTCACGCAATCGGTGTTCAGCTCGAACTTGAGCCACGGCATCAAGGTGCCGTTTAGGTAGACGCGTGCATTGTTGATGTTGAAATTATTGCTGGGATTTTTCCCGTTTGAGGCGCCATTTTCGACGGTGTTGAAGCTCGACCGAAACCCGAGCCCCACCGAAATCGCTGAAGCGTCTTTTGGCTTTTCTAACTCTTCAGCCGAAAGGGTGGATGTAATAACTATTACAAAAAACAGCAGGAATTTTTGAATGAAGGACTGCGATGGCATAGCACCTTTCTTGCAAACAGAGTACATTCGTCTACTGCGAAACCAGAAAAACACTCGATTTTATTCACGTCCCTCGCGACCGGTAGAGACGCTGCATGCAGCGTCTCTACTGGGTCTTGTTGTTATTGCCGCATTTCCATCGAAGGGTCAAACGCCTCCATCGTTGCGCCGTCGGCATTGATACGCTCAACAATCGTCGCTCCGTTCTCGAAGCAGTGTTCGCTGAACATGCCTGCCAAGCCGACAAAACCGTTGTATTCTGCGTCGTCGAGTTTACCGTCGTGTTCGCCTTGTGAGCGAACAATGTACGTTTCACCTTCTTTCAGAATCTCCAGTTTACCGGGTTTCTGACCATCGTCTGCTTCGAGTGCGCCGAGTTCCGTGAACATCTGCACTATACGATCGATCTCATCTTGGGTTATCTCGTCTGCGACTTGAAAAGTCGCACGACCTACTTTAATGTTTTTTGCCATAAGCGCGCACTCTATGAGAATCGCTGGAAAAGTAAAGCACAAGTGTAAACAAACGATTTTCACCGCGTCTCGACTTTATTTCATGCTGCTATGAGCGCAAAAAAAGTAGTAATCGCAGGGGCCTCGGGCGCGGTGGGGGTCGAATTCATGAGCGTCCTCGAAAAGATGGATTTCCCCATTGCATCGCTCCGTCTATTAGCGACAAAGCGAAGCGCAGGCAAGAAAATGAAATTTCGTGGCGAAGATATCGTCGTCGAAGAGATGACTCCTACTTCTTTTAAGGGAGCGGATATTGCTCTCTTTTCTGCCGGTAGCTCGGTGAGTCGCGAGTACGAGAAAGCGGTGACCGACGCGGGCTGCGTCATGGTCGACAACAGCTCTGCGTTCCGTATGCGCGAAGACACGCCTTTGGTCGTTCCCGAAATCAATCCCGAAGACGCAAAGAAGCACCACGGTGTGATTGCAAACCCTAACTGCTCGACCATCATCTTGCTCATGGGAGTTTATCCACTCCATAGAAAGTTTCCCGTGAAGCGCCTTATCGTTTCAACATACCAAGCGGCGTCGGGTGCGGGCTGGGCGGCGATGGAAGAGCTTAAGGACTCGACGCGAGCCGCACTCGACGACAAACCCTTCGTGCCGCAAAAAATGCCGTATCCTTATGGATTTAATCTTTTTTCGCACAACACAGCGATCGATTCGATGGGTTACAACGAAGAAGAAATGAAAATGGTCAAAGAGACCAAGAAAATTTTACACTCCGATAAAATTGTCGTAAGCCCCACCTGTATCCGTGTGCCAGTCTTGCGCGCACATGCCGAATCGATTAATATCGAGTTTGAAGACAAGGTCCCCACCGAAGAAGAAGCGCGTAAACTTTTCGCAAGTTTTCCTGGGGTGCGCCTCATCGACGACCGCGAGAAAAATCATTTTCCCATGCCGCTTGAAGCGTCGGGAGAGTTCGATTGTTTCGTAGGGCGTATTAGAAAAGATCTCAGCATGCCCGACAAAGCGCTCAATGTGTTCATTGCGGGGGATCAACTCTTGAAAGGTGCTGCGCTGAACGCCGTGCAAATTGCGGCCCTCCTCTAAGGAGCCTGTGCGGGAACTCGAATCTGAAAGCAGTTGACACGCCGCAAGAACTACGTATCTTGCAGCATGCTGACGCTTCAAGAACGTAAGGAGAAAATCCGTGGGCTTGCCGATATTTTTTTGGCAAAAATCAACAATACGGCACCCGAAGCAAAAACTGTTTTTTACAATATTATCGACACGGTTATCGAAGATACTGTCGAGCTGCGTGAAACAAAAGTAGAAAAATCAGAACTAAGAGAACTGATTGCCGCTATGGAAAAACGCTTTGAAGCGATGGACAAACGCTTCGAGGACATGCAAAAATACATGGATAAGCGTTTTGAAGACATGCAGAAGCACATGGACAAACGATTCGAAGCCGTCGACAAACGCTTTGATGATGTCAATAAACGATTCGATGATGTTAACAAGCGCTTTGATGATGTTAACAAACGATTCGACGATTTTAATCGGCGCTTTTCACAAATTCAATGGCTCATCGGCATTGGGTTTACAGTCCTCACAATCGCACTCACGACACTGCGCATCTTTGCCAAGTAGCTCCGGTGGATTGATTCTCAGCGATGCAATGAATTCAACCGCTAAGCGGATTTTGCCCGTCGCAGGCTCTCGAGTGTAATCAAAAGGATGTCGATGTCGGACGGATCGACCCCCGGTATGCGCGAGGCCTGCCCCAAGGTGCGCGGCTGAATTTTCTTGAGCTTCTGCCTCGCTTCGAATTTAATGCTATCGATTGCGTCATAGTCGAAACCTTCGGGAATGGGTCGCTCTTCACTACCCAAGCGCCGCTCGATGCGGTTTGTTTCGCGCTCGCTATATCCGTCGTATTTGACTTCCATCGCAATCTTAAACTCTTCAGCGGGTGATATTTCTGGAAGCGGCAGCGTTACCCCGAAATCATTTCCGGGGCTACGAAGGTCTTCAAACACCAAGCGGACAGCCTCTTCGGAAAGCTGCGGACGGCGGAGCAGTGCCTCATAAAAAAGACCCTTCTGCACGTTGATATTTTGCGCATTGAGCTTCTCGATGAGATTGGAGCTTAATTTTTTTGTCGCAATATTTTTCTTATACTGCGCATAGCGCGCATACTTTTCATCGCATTGTGCTTTGAGCTCGACATTCATCCCCAATGCCGCTGCGTAATGCATCAGACGAAAGTCTGCGTTATCTTGCCGCAACGTCAGTCGGTGTTCCGCCCGCGAGGTAAACATGCGATACGGCTCATCGACTCCTTTGTTGACAAGATCGTCGATTAGAACGCCGATATACGCCTCGTCGCGTTTCAGAATAAATTCGCCACGGCCTTGTGCGCGGTAGATGATGTTATACGCTGCGACGAGCCCCTGCGCGGCTGCTTCTTCATAGCCCGTCGTTCCGTTGATTTGCCCTGCGAGGTATAACCCGTCGACCTTTTTGGTTTCGAGCGTGGGGTAAAGTTCGGTCGGTTGAATAAAATCGTATTCGACGGCGTAACCGGGCCGCATGATGTGCGCTTCTTCCAGACCTTTTATCGAGCGCACGATGCGCCACTGCACGTCCTCTGGAAGGCTTGTCGAAATCCCATTCGCGTACACCTCGTGTGTGCGCAAACCCTCGCGTTCTAAAAATATCTGGTGGCGTTCTTTTTCGGCAAAGCGCACGACCTTGTCTTCAATCGACGGGCAGTAGCGTGGCCCCACCGATTTAATTTTGCCTGAATAAAGAGGCGAGCGATCGAGCGCTCCCCGTATGATAGAATGCGTTTCGGCGGAGGTGTGCGTAATGTGGCAGTCGATTTGCTCTTGCCAGAGTTTTTCGTTTTTGTACTCGAACGAATAACTAAAAGGCTGCGGTTCTCTGTCGGGGTGCTGCAACTCCATCGCCGAATAGTTAATCGTTTGCCCGTGGAGCCGTGGAGGGGTTCCCGTTTTGAGGCGGCCCAGCTCGAACCCAATGCGCATGAGGGAGGGCGAAAGCTCTTGCGAGCTCTTATCGCCATAGCGGCCTGCTTGCGTTTGAAAATCTCCGACGTGGATGAGCCCGCGCAAGAATGTACCCGTGGTGATGACGACTGCGGGAGCTAGAATTTCGAGGCCACGTTGTGTTATTATGCCGAGAACTCGTTTGTGCCCCGCTTCGGTTCGACTGCGCTCACCGACCGGGCTCGACTCGTGCTCACCGACCGGGCGCGAAGTGCGGGCACTGAGACCGTCGCTTGCGCCGAGCGGCGTCGAGGCGTCGGTCTCTCGCTTCGAGCGCGCAGTCGAAGTGTGGGCACTGAGCGCAGTCGAATTGTCCACAATTAAATCCGCCACTCCGTCTTGCAAGATGTCGAGGTTCGATGTCCCTTCGAGAATAAATTTCACTTCGTTCTGGTAGAGCTTTTTGTCCGCCTGCGCACGCGGCCCCCACACGGCGGGGCCCTTTGAACGATTGAGCATTTTGTAATGGATGCCCGTGCGGTCTGTTGCAAATCCCATAAGGCCACCCAACGCATCGATCTCGCGCACGATATGCCCTTTGGCGACACCGCCAATCGACGGGTTGCAGCTCATCTGCGCGATAGTATCGAGCGACATCGTGACGAGGAGCGTTTTGAGTCCCGCTTTCGCGCAAACGTATGCAGCGTCGCACCCCGCGTGGCCGGCGCCCACAATAATCACGTCGTAAGTCTTCGGATATTGGAATTTTTCATTGAGCATAAAATTTAACAGAATGTGTCACGTCGTCTGAATCGCCGCATAGACCGCCTTGCACAAACGCAACGTCTTCTCGGGGCGCAATTTAGTATCCATCTTGTTGCAAACATAGGCAAAGGAGAGGCGCGCTTTGGGATCTGCCACGACGACGGGCCCCCCCATGCCGGAGTGACCAAACGCCTCAGCGTTTGGCGAATAAAGGCCGATTTCTTCTTTTAAGAAGCCCAAATTCCAGCCGAGAGGCTTTTGTAGCACGAGGTCGTAGCGCAGTGCATTTTCGCACGTCACCTCTCGTAGGAGCGTCCTGTCGACGAACCGGGGTTTGCTCGGTTCTGCTTCGTCTGCTAAGAGGTGAAAAACTGCAGCGAGCGCTCGTGCCGTTGTAATTCCACCGGCCCAAG
>CAUJII010000022.1 GCA_963205035.1 Spirochaetota bacterium | reverse complement strand
AACATCATGAATTGGTTGATTTCTGCCGCTGGCCCGCCCGCGCCCGCACTCGTCATGAAACCATCGACTTCGCTACGTTCTTTTACAATCTTTTCAAAGGCGCGTGCCTTGTCGATGGTATAGGGAAGCGAAGAACCCGGCGGCGCTTGGCCGCTAAAAATGATATAGTCCTGGTCTTGCAGAGGAACAAATTCTTGCCTAACATGAAATATAAGAATCATCGAAAGGCCGAAAATAGCGAGTGAGACGACGGTAACGAGCTTCGGTAGATGCAAAATCTTTTCGAGAAATCGCGCGTAGAATTTTCCTAACTCTTCAAACTTGCGTTCGAGATAGAGTTCGAGTTTTCCGGCCTTTGGGGTTGCGCTCAAGAAGGCGGCTGTACGCATTGGAGTAATGGTAACCGCTTCGACGAGAGAGAGAAGAACAGCCGCAGACATGACGACACCGAATTGAAAGAAAAATTTACCGATGATTCCATCCATGACGACGACAGGCAAGAAGACTGCGATGACGGCCAAGGTCGCAGCACTCGCCGCAGGCAGAATTTCCATCGCGCCGTCGTAAGAGGCTTGTGCAGCGCTTTTCCCCATGTGGTAGTGCCGCATGATGTTCTCAAGAAGCATAATCGCGTCGTCGACAACGATCGAAATCGCGAGCGTCAACGCTAAGAGTGTAAAGAGGTTCAACGTGAAGTTTGCAAAGTACACAATGAGGAATGTGCCCACAATCGAAGTCGGTATCGAGAAGATAATATTGACAGCCGCTTGCCAACTGCCCAAAAACGCAAAACAAATGAGGATTGTGACAAGCCCTGCGACGATGAGCTTTTCGTATGTTGTGTGTACCGTCTGTTTTGTCGAACGAGAGAAATCGGCGTTGACGCGGAGCTTATATCCCTCGGGAAGTTGGGTTTGTAGCTCTGCAATTTTCTTGTTCACCGCATCTGCGAGCGCGACTTCATTTTGACCGCGTTGTTTTCTTATGCCGATGCTAATACCGTTCAAATCTGTGCCGTCGACGCGGGCGATACGCCTTTGATCGCTTAAGGAATCTTCAACCCGCGCCACATCGCCAATGCGAACAGTCGCACTCGGCGCATAAATTGTTTCACTGCCGCGCTTTAAGATACGGATACGCGAGAGTTCTTTGGCTGTCGCGGCTTCGCCCATCCAACGCACGCGGAGCTCTTCTTTGCCTTTGATGAACTGGCCTGCCGTGCTTTCGATGTGCTGCGTTTCAACCGCGCTCACGAGGTCTGAGACTGTGATGTCATAGCGTCGCATCTTGGCGAGGTCTGGCCAGACGCGCAAGTTGCGCTCGGGGTAACCCGCGATCGACGCTTCGCCGATGCCAGGAATAAAGCGGAACTGGTCGAGCAGAAAAAGGTCTGCCCAAACCAAAATATCGTGCAGCGGCTTTTCAGAGAAAACTCCGACGTACATGAAAGGGGTGTCTTCTGGGTTTGTCTTTGTGATGATGGGAGGGTCGATTCCAATCGGCATGCGTAGCTGGCTCAAAGCCGCTTGCACTTCTTGGAGCGCCACATCGATGTCGCGTTTAATGTCTAGCTCCAACACAATACGTCCCGAACCTTGCCGGGCATTGGCGCGCATTTCTTTGAGCCCTTCAATCCCCAAGAGCCGCTCTTCCATGGGAATAAGGAGCGTCGATTCGACGACTTCGGGCGTTGCGCCTTCGTAGGTCACACTCACGCTCAAGATCGGGAAGTCAATGTCGGGGAGTTGGCTTACTCCCAATTTGGTAGCGGCAATCGCACCGAAGATGATGAGAGCCGACATGAGTATCCAGGCAAATACGGGGCGTATGATGGAGGTTGCAATGAGGTTCATTCGAGAGTTCTTTTAAGTTTAAGAGGAACTTTGAGTCAGCGAGTAAAGTGGTTTTGAGTTTACGTTACTCTCTCTTCAGAGCCTGTGCGGGAACTCATTGGTACAATTTTTTCTGCGCCAAGCCCACGCTAATCAGCGCAAATTCTCCCGCAAATCGTTCCGATTCGCTCGACATGCGGCCGCAGACGCCCGGAATTCGCGCTGATTTGCTGTTTCTTCCAGCAACGCGTGTTCTTTTCGCAGAAAAAATTGTCGTTTCTCATCGTTTGCACGAGTTCCCGCACAGGCTCTTCATTGACGGAGTATCTCGCTCTCAGCATATTACTCGCTATGGCTGAAAATTCTGCAAAAATTATCTGGACAAAAATTGACGAAGCTCCCGCACTTGCAACGTACTCGCTCTTACCGATTGTGCAAGCGTTTACAAAAGCCGCTGGGGTGAGCGTCGAGACATGCGACATTTCACTTTCGGGCCGCATCTTGGCTGGCTTTCCCGAAAACCTGAATGAGAACCAAAAGGTCGCCGACGGTTTGCAATACTTGGGGAAAATTGTTCTCACCCCCGAAGCCAATATTATCAAACTCCCGAATATCAGCGCGTCTATTCCACAGCTTAAGGCCGCAATCCAAGAACTCCAAGGCCAAGGTTTTAAGATTCCCAATTATCCCGAAGAACCCAAAGACGCCGAAGAAGAGAAAATCCGCGCGCGTTACGCAAAAATTTTGGGGAGCGCAGTTAATCCCGTGTTACGCGAGGGTAACTCCGACCGCCGCGTCGCGCATTCGGTAAAAAAATACGCGCAGAAGCACCCGCATAAATTGGGCGCGTGGAGCAAAGATTGCAAAGCCGAAGTCGCTCACATGGGTGCGAACGATTTTTTTCACAACGAGAAATCGATTACACTGGGAAAGGCGACCGAAGCGCAGATTGTCTTTGAAGACAAGTCGGGCAAGAAGACAGTTCTCAAAGAAAAATTGTCGTTACAAGAAGCAGAGATTCTCGATGCGACATTGATGAGTGCGAAAGCACTCCGCGTATTCATCGAAAAAGAAATCGAAGACGCAAAAGCAAAGGGACTCCTTTTTTCAGTACACCTCAAAGCGACGATGATGAAGGTTTCAGACCCCGTCATCTTCGGTCATTTTGTGTCGGTCTATTTCAAAGACGTATTCACAAAACACGCTGAGCTTTTCGACGAGCTGGGCATTAGCGCCGACTTAGGTATGGGGGATTTATACCTCAAACTAAAAAATTTGCCAGAGGACAAAAGGCGCGCCGTCGAAGCGGATATCGAGGCAGTTTACAAGACGAGACCACCGCTTGCGATGGTCGATTCCGATAAGGGGATTACGAACCTGCACGCAGGCAACGATGTCATCATCGACGCTTCGATGCCAGTCGTCATCCGCAACTCGGGGCAGATGTGGGGGCCCGACGGCAAACTGCACGAATGCAAGACGGTGATTCCCGATACATCGTATGCAACGTTCTATCAAGTGGGCTTCGATTTTTGCCGGCAAAACGGCGCGTTTGATCCGAGCACAATGGGTAACGTCGCAAACGTCGGGCTCATGGCGCAAAAGGCCGAGGAATACGGGTCGCACGACAAAACTTTTCTGGCGCCCGGCGACGGTATAATCCGCATTGTCGATTTGCAAGGCAATGTGCTTCTCGAACACTCGGTCGAGAAAAACGATATTTGGCGCGCTTGCCAAGCGAAAGACGAACCGATACGCGATTGGGTTAAACTGGCTGTCTCTCGTGCGCGTGCAACGCGCACTCCGGCAGTCTTCTGGCTCAACAAAGCGCGTGCGCACGATGCGCAGATGATCGCTAAGGTAGAAAAATACCTCAAAGACCACGACACAACAGGGCTTGAAATAAAAATACTCTCGCTCGACGACGCCATGCGTTTTACTTTGGAGCGCGTCAAAGCGGGGAAGGACACCATTTCGGTGACCGGCAACGTCATGCGCGACTACCTCACGGACCTCTTTCCTATTTTAGAACTCAATACAAGCGCGAAAATGCTTTCGATTGTACCGCTTCTCAAAGGCGGAGGTCTCTTTGAAACTGGAGCCGGTGGCTCGGCACCGAAACATGTGCAGCAGTTTCAAGAAGAAGGATCATTGCGTTGGGATTCGACAGGCGAGTTTTTGGCGCTGGGAGTTTCTCTTGAACATTTGGCGCAAACGTTCAAAAATCCCAAAGCGCAAGTGTTGGCAGACACTTTAGATTTGGGCTTCGAGCAAGTTTTAGAGAACAATAAATCGCCAGCGCGCAAGGTGGGAGAAATCGACAACCGTGGCAGCCACTTTTACTTCGCGCTTTATTGGGCCAAGGCTCTTGCGGCTCAAGAAAAAGACGCAGATCTAAAAGCTAAGTTTACGCCGGTTGCGAAAGCGCTCGAAGAGAATGCGGCGAAAATTGATAAAGAACTCATCGACGCGCAGGGTCACCCCGTTGACATGGGGGGCTACTACCACCCCGACGACGCGAAGACCGAAAAGGCGATGCGTCCGAGTCAAACGTTGAATGCAATTATCGACGCCTTGCGTTAAGCGTGCGCGGACGTATTGAGTTGATGCGCGTCCCTCGCATCGAGTGGCTGCGCCTTAACAGCTATACGTCGAGAGAAACTCAAAAGGATGCGGGCGCGCTTCCCACGGCCAGATTTCTGTTTCAAACTTGAGCTCTTTGTAAGTGTCGACAAATTCCTTCGTAAAGACATTCCCCTCTTCAAACACGCCGCGCTGAGAGAGCATCGTCTCGACGGCTTCGCGCAACGTGTGCGGCATTTGCTGGATTCCCTTTTCGCGGATCTCGTCGAGAGTCAACTCGAAGAGGTCTTCTTCTCGTGGTTCGCCCGGGTCGATTTTGTCTTTGACGCCTTTAAGTCCCGCCATGAGCATCGCTGAAAAACAAAGATAAGGATTCGCCGTCGAATCGGGAAAACGGAACTCCACGCGTTTTGCTTTTTCTCCCGAAACAAACGGAATGCGGCAGGACGCCGAGCGGTTCTGCGCAGAGTAGGTGAGAATCGAAGGCGCCTCGAAACCGGGAATTAACCGCTTGTACGAATTTGTCGACGCGTTGGAAAAAGCTGCAATCGCGCGCGCGTATTTAAGAACTCCACCGATATAATGGAGAGCCGTCTCGCTCAAACCTTGGTATTCACTACCCGCAAAAGTGTTCTTGCCGTTTTTCCAAATCGATTGGTGAACGTGCATGCCGCTGCCGTTGTCGCCGAAGAGCGGTTTGGGCATGAACGTTGCCGTCTTGCCGTGGCGCTTTGCGACATTCTTCACAACGTACTTGAGTTTTTGCACGTTATCCGCCGCTTCGATGAGCGTCCCGAACTTGATTCCTACCTCGCCTTGTGCTTGCGCAACTTCGTGGTGAACAACGAAAGTCTCGATTCCGACTTCTTGCAGAGTTTTTACAATCTCAGCGCGGATGTCGACTTGCGAGTCGCGTGGCGAAACGGGAAAGTACCCGCCCTTTGTGCCGGGGCGGTGGCCTAAGTTATGCCCCGCGCTGCCACTCGCTGTGGCGGTGTTCCACGAACCCTCGTTCGAGTCGATTTCATAATACTGGCAGTTGATATCGTCGCGCACGCGGATGGAGTCGAAGATAAAAAATTCGTTCTCGGGCCCGAAGTATGCAACATCGCCGAGCCCGGTCTCATTCAAATAGCCGAGAGCTTTCTTCGCAATCGAGCGCGGGCATTTTTCATACGGTTGGTTCTTGTAAATGTCGAAGACATCGCAAAAAAGGACAAGCGTCTTGTCTGCGGTGAAAGGGTCTAAGAATGCGCCTTCCCAATCGGGAATGAGCTGCATGTCGGAACGGTGGATCGGTTGCCATTTTGCAATCGAGCTCGCATCGAATGGCAGGCTTTGAAATGCCGCTTCGTCTATTGCGTCGATATGGTAGGAAACATGGTGCCATGCGCCAACGATATCTGAAAAACGAAAATCATAAAAGAGAACCGCGTTCTTTTTAGCAAATTCCAAGACATCTTTCCACGAGGAAAACTTGAGCTTATTCATAAGGGCGTTTAGCGAATTTATTTTCGAGACATGCTGTCTATTCTAGCATGAGTCACCTAAGGCCATCTTGCGCATGGCCTCGGCAATTTCGTTTTTTAAGTGGGGCAACTGGAAAGGTTTTGTAAGATAACCCAACGCGCCGTATTCCATCGCACCTTTGATAATTTTTTCGTGAGACATCCGCGAGACGATAATGACGTGTGAGCGAGGGTAGTGCGCCGTCACCTCTTCGAGAAGATCGAGGCCATCCATTTCAGGCATGCTAATATCCGATAAGATGAGCGCACGAGGCAGCGTCTTTAGAATTTCTAACGCGGCGCGCCCGTTCTCGGCTTCCATCACAGTCGCTCCCCAACCTTCGAGAACTTGTCTCAATGCCTTGCGCAGTAGCCTTTCATCGTCTGCAACGATGATAGGTGCACGTGCATAGATTTTGAGCGAATTTGGCGGCAGGTTTGGACTTTGAGTTTGGGGAGTCATACTCAAGATGTAACATAATTCGACCGAAATTTCAATCCGACATTTTACGCATCGGATAGGTAGAAATACGTAGGATTTAGACTTTTTAGAGCGGGCAGCGTGCAGGGAGGCAAAGTTCGTGCTTAGGATATCCGATAAGAAAGAGTGTGGTATTTATCCCACGCTCACAGGTAAAATAAGAATCCATACTGACTTGACCCTTTGAAAAGAAAAAGACAACCTACTCAACGAGGCGCATGTGAACTTCTTCAAAAAGAAAACGACGGCATTTATTACTTTAGAAAATCCCGATTTTATGGCAGAGACACCTAAACTTTGGAGTGACTTGCTCTATGCACTTGAAGGCCATAAGGTGAAACAAGTGACAATACGACTTTATGATACAGGTGACTTGTCGATGCGCGTAATTTCTGTTATAGTGTCTTTAGCGCTCAAGCTCAAGCGCGAAGAGGTCGTGTTAGAGCTCGAAGCGTCGACGGCGCTTCTTGAGGCTCTGCGGCGTCTGAATATGGCGCATGTCTTTTCTGGGCTTGTGGAGGTCGCATAATGGATCTGAATTTACAAGAGGTCAAAGATTCTTTCATCACGACGACGCGCGACTTGCTGCAAACATCCGAAGCGCAGGTCTTAGACTTAGAGCATGCGTTTAAGGCAGAGCATTTTGTCGAGCTGATGCGTGCATTCCATACGATTAAGGGTAATGCGGGCATTTTCGAGCTTGAGGGGATGATTGCTCTCTGCCACGTATTTGAAACTTTCCTTGAGAATCTCCGAAAGAAAGAAGAAAAGCTTTCGGCAGAGACCATCGATCTCTGCCTTAATGTCATGGATAGGTTGCGCGCACTTTTAGCTGCGATGGATGAACCGCAAAAATTGGCCGGGATCACAATCGACGATTTGGTGCAGGCTTTGAAAAGCGGTAAAGCTTCACCTACAACGGCTCAAGCGGCATCTTCAGAGAAGCCTTCGTCACAGAAGTCGAGTCAAGAAAAGCTCAAGCAGAGTATCGATCGCATCCGTATGCCTGAAAAATACTTAGAGGCGGCTAAGTCCGAAGGACACTACCTCTTATTTTTGGTTCTTGACTTTGGCGATCAAGGCGACATGAAGCTTAACGATTTTTCTGAAAAACTACAGCCGCTGCAAAAGACGGCGAGTCTCTTGGCGTTGGGGGTGTTGCGTAAAGAATCGATTACCAACGATCCCTCGAAACCGTTTCTTCCTTACTACCTCATTGTGAACAGCAAAGATAAAGCAGAAGAGGTTGTGAAAAACTTAGGCATTAAGGTTCTTCTCTCGCACTATCTTTGGCAGCCCGAAGCGAGCGAAGAAAAATCATCGAACGACGTTGTCGCGAAAGACTTTAGCCGCGACACCCATGTGCGCGACACGCATCTCAAAGTACATTTGGATCTTCTGAATTCCTTAATCGACATAACGGGTGAAATTGTGCTCACTCGAAACGCTTTGGTGCGCAAGGTCGATGAAGCGCAAGACCAAGCGCTCTCTGTGTTCTCGAAAAAACTCAGTTACTTAGTCTCTGACTTGCAAGACAAAGTAATGAAAACCCGCCTCCAAGCTCTCGACGTGCTTTTCAACCGCTTTCCGAGGCTTGTGCGCGAGACGGCGCAACAAACGTCTAAGAAGGCAGAGCTCGTCATCGAGGGGGGCGATATTGAAATCGATAAGGCCATCATCGACGAAATTGCCGACCCGTTGGTACACATCATCCGAAACGCAGTCGACCACGGTTTGGAAACACCCGACGAGCGAGCGAAGGCGGGCAAAAAAGAAGGCGGATTAATCCTTCTCAAGGCAGAGACGCGCGAGGGGAATATTGTCATCCGCGTTGTCGACGACGGCAGGGGGCTTGATTTAGAAAAAATCAAGAACATTGCAGTGAGCCGCGGGCTCATCTCACGCGAAATGGCCGCCGCCGCAACCCCCACGGAAATCTCCGAGTATCTTTTTCTGCCGGGCTTTAGCACAAAGACCGAGGTGACGACTATTTCCGGGCGCGGCGTCGGAATGGATGTCGTGCGCACCAATGTGAGTAAAATTGGCGGTTCGGTGGATGTCCAAGGCGACCAAGGCAAAGGCACAACGGTAACAATAGTAATCCCACAAACTCTTTCTATCTTGACTTGCCTCACAGTCGAGGTCGACGGGTTTCGCTTCGTGATTCCGCAACAAAACATTGTCGAGGTTGTGACTGTCGATGAAACCCACCTGAAGCAAATCCAGAACAAGGCAGCGTATGAACTACGGCAACGTCTTTTGCCGCTCATCGACACTGCCGAGATTTTAGAGTTTGCCCCTCAAGAACGCACTCTCAATTTTATCGTCGTCGTGCGCACAGAGAAGTATAATTATGGTTTGCGCGTTCAAACAATTTTAGACACCGAAGAGGTTGTTGTGAAACCCTTACCGCACTTTGGGCAAGACAAACAGATTTTCTCCGGCGCAGCAATCATGGGCGACGGCCGTATTGCTCCCATTTTGGACGCGACGCTTATCGGAAAACAAACAAACCTCCACACTGCCGTCGAGACCCACCACGAAGAACGTTCTGTTGCGCAGATTGTTCAACTCAGCGATCAACATTTGCTATTCAAAGTTTACGGTCGCAACGTGGCTTTCAAGGTGACGTCGCTTCCGCGCATCGAGTCGATTGATCCTTCGGCGATTGAAACGATTGTCGACCGCCGCGTCGTCAACTACCGCAACGAAATTATTCCCATCTTGAGTATGGATTTCTTACGTAACGAGACTACTCCCGAAGAAAAACTCAAGAATCTAATTATCTTGCAGACCGACGGCAGGCGTTACGGGCTCTTGGCCGCCGAGATTGTGGATATCGTGGAGGAGCGGTTGACGCTGCGTAAAGAGGCGGGCGACTTGCGTGTGATCGAAGGGTATGCGCTCGTCAAAGAAGAGACGGTTGTTGTTTTGAATGTTCAGCAGATGATGCAAGACGTCTTAGCGCAAGGGCCGCTACCTGAACTGACCGGGAGCGTCGCATGAAAGCGCAAAGTAAAGAATACTTGATTTGGAAATCGGGGGCATACCTTTTCGGTCTGGAACTCGCGCATTGCCGTGAGATTGTCAATAATGTCGCGCTTGCGCGGTTGCCTCGTGCGCCGGGGTTTGTCATCGGTCTTGCGAACTTGCGCGGCACCGTCGTTTCTGTCATCGACCTCGAAGCCCTCTTGGCGGATAGAAAAGAAGCGCAACACAAGGAGGCCTCGACGATTGTCAATTTGCGCGTCGAAGGGTATCCCGTCGCTGTGTCGGCAGATTCGATTAGCGATACGCTCTTTTTAGGCGAGGAGGATTTAGAGCCCGCACCCGCAAACCTTGCCGAGAGCGAAAGTGCATTCATTCAGAAGGTTGCGAAAGTTAAAGAGGGTTTGGTCTTGATTCCCGATTTAGCGTCGCTCACATCAAAAATTAACTAAGAGTCTCATGCGTCAAAACTTACCTGTCACAAATATCGAGCGAGTCGTTCAACCGAACGAAATTCTGGTTTCAAAAACGAACCTCAAGGGGGTCATCACCTACACCAACCGTGACTTCTGCAACGTCGCCGAGTTTACCCGCGAAGAGATGTATGGCAAACCGCATAATCTCATCCGGCATCCCGATGTTCCTCCGCTTGCCTTCGGCGATTTATGGGAGCGCATCGAAAAAGGCCACCCTTGGCGTGGCATGGTCAAGAACCGTAACAAGTCCGGCGGTTTTTATTGGGTCGATGCACAGGTCGCCGCGCAATATAAAGATGGCAAAATTGCGAGCTATATTTCCGTACGTCGTCCACCAAGCCGAGAAGCCATCAAAGCCGCCGAAGGAGTGTATAAGGCGCTCAATAGTCTCGACCAAAAAGCGGGACTGCCGAAACCGAACGCTATCCTGCAATTTTTTCGAGGGCTCTCGATTCGAGCGCGTGTGGTTTCGCTCTTCGTCTATGCGCTTTGCGCGTCGCTCGTTCCGCTGGTGGGTTTTTTCTTAGGCCTCTCGACTGAAGTGCGCATCTACACATCTGCGGCGATGGGAGTTTTTATTCTGCCGTTGGGTTACTGGGTGGCGGCGAGTATCCTCAAACCTTTGGAAGAAGCGCTGAGTGCGGTTCAAGATATGGCGCGTAGCGATTTCTCGAATCCCCTCGACGTGCGCGGCAGCACAGAAATGGGCCAGCTTTTAGAATCGGTGCAGCTTATGAACACAAACGTCTCGGGGCTAGTCTTGCAAATGACCGAGTCGGCTCGCGATTTGAATGCGGGTTCGAAGAACTTGGCCGAAGCGAGCCATAATCTTTCCGTTGGCGTCGAAGAAGTCTCGCAGCAGACGGCGAACATTTCTGCAGCGGCGAACCAAATGGACCAGAACTTACAGGTTGTTTCGAGCTCCGTCGAAGAGATGTCGATTTCGATTGGCGAGGTGGCGTCGAAAGCTTCGGAGGGTGCGAAGATTTCGAAAGAGGCAAAGGAGATTGCGCACGAAGCGCAGGGGCGTGTTCGCGA
The DNA here is from genome assembly GCA_963205035.1 of Spirochaetota bacterium. GTDB lineage: Bacteria > Spirochaetota > Leptospiria > Turneriellales > Turneriellaceae > Turneriella. The sequence continues at coordinate 1,240 of CAUJII010000022.1, read as the reverse complement.
GTTGGGGCAGGGTGCCGAGAGCATCGGCAAAGTCATCCAGATGATTTCCAAAATTGCGGAGCAAACAAACATGCTGGCTTTGAACGCCTCGATTGAAGCGGCCGGTGCAGGCGAGGCGGGAAAAGGTTTTGCTGTGGTTGCGCAAGAAGTCAAAGACTTGGCGAGGCAGACAGCCGCGTCGACCGAAGACATCCGCAAACAAATCCATGGTATTCAAAAAAGCACCGAAGCGACTGTCGAGTCGATTGAGTCTATTGCAAAAATAATCGATCAGGTAAACGACGGCAACATTGGCATCGCCTCCGCCGTCGAAGAGCAGTCGATGACGACGAAAGAGATTGCAAATAACGTTTCGCAAATCTCCGAGGCTTCGGGAGAAATTAACAAGAACATTTCAGGTATCAGCGTCGCAGTCACCTCGAACGCGAAGGATGCGGCGAGCGTCTCGAATGCGTCGAATGGGTTACAAGGTGTCGCGGATTTAATGACTGATGTCGTTGGCGAATTTAGAATCGTTCAAGCAAAATAAAAAGGAAGATATGCGCAATAACCAACCCGTTACACAAAAAGAGCGACCGTTAAGAGCGAACGCGACTCTCGTTTCAAAGACAAACACAAAGGGCGTCATTACCTATTCGAGCAAAGACTTCAGCGAAATTTCCGAATACTTACCCGAAGAGATGGTCGGCGAACCGCATAACATGATCCGCCACCCCGACATTCCACCGGCTGTTTACGGCGATTTATGGTCGCGGATTAAAAGCGGCCACCCTTGGCGCGGCATTCTCAAAAACCGTTCGAGATCGGGCGATCATTATTGGGTCGAGGCACACGTTGCTCCTCAGTATCGAAATGGTGTGCACGTTGGCTATATCTCTGTCAGGCGCTCGCCGAACCGCGCAGAGGTTGACCAAGCGGAAAAATTTTTTCAAGAACTCAATCGGCAGGGAAAGAAGGCAGAACTACCACAACCTTCGCGCTTTGCTGCGTTCTTCAAAGGGCTTTCGCTCAAAGCGCGCTTAATTACGCTCGTCGCCTACGCATTCCTTGCGTGCGTCGTTCCTCTGTTGGGTTTTTTCGTGGGCCTTGCGACTGAAGTGCGTATCTACACGTCTGCCGCGATGGGAGTTCTCCTTTTCCCGTTGGGTTTGTGGCTCGTTCAAAGTATTCTTAAGCCTATTGAAAAGGCGCACCGATCGGTGAGAGAGATGGGTATGGGGGATTTCTCCAACACCCTCGA
>CAUJII010000021.1 GCA_963205035.1 Spirochaetota bacterium | reverse complement strand
GCTCTGCGCGACGATTTGAAAGCGAATGGATTTACTTACTTGCGCTTAACTCCCGCATCGCGGCGCTTAAACCCTGACACGAGCGCGGCCTTTGTCAAAGAAGCCATTTCCGAAGGTCCCGATATCGACGGCGTTGCCGCGCGTTACGTTGAGTAGACCTTGTTGCGTTTAGTTTGCTCTCTTGTGGGACTCATTTGTTTCACCGAGACTTTTTACAGCGTAGAGAATTGTCTCGAGGATTCTGAGGCATGCCGCATCGAAGCGCAGTTAAAGCTCAAGAAACCGGTCAGACTTTTGAGTCACAAAGAAAAAAGCGCTGCGGGGAGCTACCGCGACATCCCGCTGGCAGAGTCTCCTGAAGCGGCGCTTTCGATACGTGCAAGCGACGTGTTAGAGAAACAAACAGGTATTACCGTCAACCGTACAGGTGCTCCGGGAACGCAGAGCTTTTTAGGGTTACGCGGTTCGAACCCGAACCAAGTCGATTATTTTATCGAGGGTTTGCCGATTCCCAAGCCGTACGCGGCTCCGCTGAATTTGGAGACTATCCCGCTTCCGCTTTTTCGCTCCGTCGAAGTCTTTTCATCTTTTGTGCCGGCGGACTTGCCTTCTGTCAATATCGGCGGCGCTCTCAATTTTCGCTTGCGTCAAGTCGGTCGATCCCACACGTTTACGCAAATCGCGGCGTCTTCGCTCGGGGCAAGTTCAGTGTCCGCAGCACGGTTCTCCTCCGATGCAATCCACTTTGTTGCGATGGAGCAGAGCAGAAACCGCTACACGTATCCCAACGACAACGGCACGCGAGAAAACACGGCAGACGACACAAAGGCGATACGCACCAACGAAGACTTTACGCGGTTGGGGTACACGGGGTTCATGCGTACAGAAATTTTGGGTTGGCGTGTAGCGACGCTTCTCGATTTTTCGCGTTTCGATAGGGGGCTTCCAGGGACTGTGGGAATGCCGGTTTTCAAAACGCGGCGTAGAGAAGAGAGGATAGCGCTTTCGTTTAAGGCGGAGCGGCCATTTTCAGAAAAACACGCAATCCAAGTTTTTGGAAATGTCGGCGCCGACCATGCTGTGATAAGCGATGGTGACCGCGAGCTCTTAGACCGGGTACAGGAAAAACAGAGTGTGCCGCAATTCATCGCAGGGGTGGGTTATAGTTTTTCAGCGTCTTATTTTGCTTTCGGTGTTTATCTGCGCGGCGATCACCAAGAGATTCTGCGCAACGCAGAATTTCTCTCGAAGCGCAGCTCCGCGCAGGCGGCAGCGACAGCAAGTCTCGACACGGGAGTTTTGCGCCTTGCTGTGCAAGCGTCGGGGATTGCAAGCGCAGACACGGCAGCCGCGAATGCGTTCTATGCGTCTTCAGCGAAAAATTCTTTTTCGGAAGGGGTAAGCTCTTCTGCAATAGCAATTCTAAGACCGCTCTTCTTTTTCAAAAATGGAGTAACTATTACAGACTCAGCGCTGGATCTTTACGCGCAAGTCACTTCGGCGTTTAGGCTCCCTTCGCTCTACGAACGCTTTGGCGATAATGTCTTCGTCACTCCCTCGGAAAAATTACGAAACGAAAATGCACTCACGAATGCCGTGGGTGTCAAGGCGTCTCACCCGTGCCCGTGGAATATCGTGTGCTCGTGGCGGAGCGAAGCATGGCTTACAGGCGCGCACGATTACATTCTTTTTACGCAAAACTCCCCGCGTACGCTCATGGCAGTCAACGCGTCGAGCGCGCAGATAAGGGGCGTTGAAAACGAAGCGATGGCTTCTGTTGCAGGAATTTTCTATTTTGCTCTGCGCTACACTTGGCTCGATGCGCGCGATTACGGCAGTATCCCTTACTATCGCGATAAATTTTTGCCGCTTCGACCACGGCATGCGGTCCAGGTGACGGCAAGCGCCGAGAAAAACCAATGGCGCATCACGGCAAGTGCTTCTTGGCGGGGTGCGCTTTACCGCGACCGGTATAATAGTTATAGTTATTATTTAGCGTCTAAGTTTACGACGGATTTGGGAGTCGACTATACGTGGGAGACGAGAGCGAAGCATATATTCAATTTCACGATAAAAAATTTGACGGACAACCAAGAAGTTGACATGATAGGCTACCCAGTTCCCGGGCGTTATTTTCTTTTCAAGTGGACGGCGGAATTTTCGTGAGGAGGTTCGGATGCTTAGTGTGAAAACAAGACTACTCGTTTCTCTTCTTATTATTTCCATCGCCTCGTGCACCGACTTGCCGCGGCCCGAGAAAACGGACGCTCCGGCTTCGGGTGTCGTGCTCGTAGTCGGAAGCGATTTCACGTCGGGGTTTTTGAGCGCATATTCTCCCGCTGAAAACAAAGCGTACCGCGACATTACTCCGGTCTTTAACGATTCAATGGTGCGATACGAAAGTGGGAGTAGCTATATACTCCAACGCATGGGCTCTGATTCTCTACGCCGTCTCGACAACCAACACGGCTATTCGACTCTCTACGAAAAATCTCTTGGGAGCAGATCGAATCCGCAAGACGTGGTTTTTTTGACGGGAAACACAATCGCTGTTTCGTATTACAACCGAAACACAATCGATATTCGCTCCAAAAATTCAGGCGCGCTCCTGCGGCAAGTCGATCTCTCGGCGTGGGCAGACGCCGACGGCTATGCGGAAGTAGGGCGTCTGTGGTTCGACGGTACGGGCTTTCTCTATGCGGCTCTGCAACGACTCAACAGGAACGCAACCGATGCAATATGGCCTCCTTTTGGACAAAGCTATCTCCTCAAGATAGACACAACGACGGACGCTATTACACCGTATCCGTTGAGTTACCAGAATCCCATCTCTCTACTCCACTATAACGCCGCACAGAACTCGCTCATCTTCGCAGCGCCCGGCCGCTTTGGGGCAAATTATAGTTTGGATGGCGCGTGTGTAGTCTTCTCGTTGGCATTGCAGGCTTTCTTGCCGCCGCTTATCACAGAAGCGCAGTTGGGGTATGAAATTACCGATTGCTTCTTAGACGCCTCCGGGAATGGCGTTTTCTTGGGAAACGATAATTCCCTGACAAGCGTCTTCGGCGCGTTCGACGCCACCACGCACACCCTGACACGCGTCGCGGCGACACTCTCTGCATCCAACGGCGGATACTTCTCTTCGATACTCTTACACGGAACGGGAAAGGTTTACTTGGCCGATCGTAATATCTATAAACCCGGACTGCGCATTTTTAGCGGCGCTCTCTTGAACGAAGAAACGGCGCAACCGATTTATATGGGGCTCCCGCCGCTTTCTATGGAAGAAGTGCCTTAGGTCAAGTTTTTGCTTTCACTCGATTTTTCCTCGAATGCATTTTTTGTTTGGGATTTGTTTTCTCCTGCGAGAGCCGAATCGAGTCGATCAGTTTTTGCTGCGCGTTCAACCCTGTTTTTTTTGCCGTGTCGATACGTGTGTATGTGCCGTCGTTTTTCAGGATGCGCGCAGAATCGGTGTCTGTTAAATAGATATTGAGCACGGTGTCGATAACATACTTCTTCAAGTCGCCTTGGATAAGCGGGAACGCAATCTCGACGCGGCGCAAAAAATTACGCGGCATCCAATCGGCGCTTGAAAGATAAACTTCTGTGTCGCCACCGTTCTGAAAAACAAAGATACGGCTGTGTTCGAGCAACCGCCCGACGATGCTGCGTACACGGATATTTTCAGAAACACCAGGAAGTCCCGGTTTGAGGCAACAGACCCCGCGCACGATAAGATCGATTTGCACACCTGCGCGTGACGCATCGTAAAGAGCTTGGATAACGTCTCCGTCGACCAACGAGTTCATCTTTGCAATGATGCGTCCCTTTTTTCCGGAGGCTGCATTTTTCTCTTCTGTTGCTATATGTTCGAGAATAAAACGTTTGAGATTTTCGGGAGCTATCAAGAGCTTGCGCATCGGGGGAAGTTTTGAATAACCCGTAAGCGAATTGAAAAGATGTGAAGCGTCTTCAGCAATGTCTTTGTCGATAGTCAAGAGACTCATGTCTGTATAAAGCTTCGCTGTTTGAGAGTTGTAATTCCCCGTGCCCATGTGGACGTAGCGAATAATCTGCGCGCCTTCTTTGCGCACAATGAGCGCCACTTTGCAATGTGTTTTAATTCCGTGTAGTCCATACACAACGTGCACGCCTTCTTCTTCCATGCGTTTCGCCCAGTGGATGTTCGTTTCTTCGTCGAAGCGCGCACGCAACTCGACAATTGCGGTAACAGGTTTTCCGCTACGTGCAGCGCGAATGAGTGAATCGACGATGCGCGATTTCTTGCCCGTGCGATAGAGGGTTATCTTGATGCCTAAAACATTTGCATCGTCCGCCGCCGCAGCGATTAAGTCTTCGACGACAGCGAACGTATCGAACGGATGGTGCAATAAAATATCGTTCTTAGCGATCTGTGCAAAAATTTCGTGCGGCTCTTCGTATAAGAGCGGAGACGCGGGCGTAAACGGACGAAAGCTTTCTGCGGCCAAGAGCGGTTCTTCTAAAAGCGGGCGCAACGTCTCAAGCGGGAGGCGTGACTTCAAAAGATACACATCATCCTCTTCGAGGTCGAGTGCTTCGCGTAAATGCGCGAGCAGAGGAAGGGGAATCGAGTCGAGTGCTTCGAGTCGCACCGCAGCGCCCCTTTCGCGACTCCTCAATTCCAACTGCACCGCCTTCATGAGGCTTTCGCCCTCGTCTTCTTCGACAACCAAATCAGAATCGCGCGTTAAGCGAAACGGATGAGCCTCGATGACCTCAAAACCTTTGAAAAGTCTGTGGATAAAAAGGCGGATAATATCTTCAACCCGCACAAAACGGCGCTGCGAACTGCCTTCGTCGAGTCGAAAGAGACTCGGCAAAAGAGAGGGAATCTGCACGACTGCAAAATAATCAGGAGTGCTGGCCTTGGTCTTACGGTTGAGACGGATTGCCATGTTGACGCTGCGGTTCGCGAGCCGAGGAAACGGATGCCCACCGTCGACGGCCAAAGGCGTGAGGATGGGAAATACCTCGGTTTCGAAATAGCGTTTCACCTTGGTGAGTTCTTTGGCAGTGAGTCCATCCACTTCTTCGAGACGGATGCCGAGTACTTCAAACGCGGGAAGAAGAATCTTATCGCGTAAACTATATGCTCTCTCATAATAGCCGACAAGCGAGCGCCTGATCGCTGCTAAAATTTGCGTGGGACTCAGTCCATCGGCGTAAGGCGTTTCGATTCTGCTAAAGAGCCTTTGTTTCAAACCGGCAACGCGCACCATGAAAAACTCGTCGAGGTTCGTTTCTGTGATGAGAAGAAAACGCAGCCTTTCCGCCAAAGGGTTTGTTGCGTCGAGCGCTTCTTCTAAAACACGTTCGTTAAAATTGAGCCACGAGAGTTCCCGGTTGATGAAATGTTCCGGGTTAGTCGCTGGGGAAGTCGTTTTTTGCATAGCTCACGCAGGGTTTAATACGCTTTGTTTTGTGAGATACCCTGCACATCGAAAACCGCCCCGCTATAGCTATGGAATTCCATAGCTGCATACCCAGCAGTGGGAGCTATGTTTTTCCATAGCTATCAACGCACGAACAGCTACGGAAATCCTGAGCTATCGACGTTTTCAAAAAAAACACAAAAACCGTGAGAAAAAAACGCACTTTCTTGGTATTTAATATATAGAGGGCCAAGAAAATGAAATGCACAAAACAACCCGCCTTTTTGGAAGGCAAATCCACTCCCATCACCGATGTTTGGGAGGTTCGGCTGCCGGTACCACTGTGGAACCGAATGAAAGCAGCCGCAAAGGAACATCGTACCACGTTTTCGACCATCACGCGGCTTTGCGTGTTTGAGCTTGCTGAACGCTCATCGCTTCGTATGCGGGGCGTGTTCAAGGAGATGTGCGTGGCGAACCGGGCCGAATGTCAGGGAGCGGATTTGCACCGGCATATGGTGTGTTTTTACGGCAAGGATGTGCAGCTGGTGCGGATGGCGGCGATGCGGTTGGGGATTACGGTGTCAGCGTTTATTCGTTTGGCTCTCAAGCTCTATTTGCGCCACTTTGCAGTGGATTTCCATAGCCAGCGACCGAGAGTCGAAATCACGCCAGAAATGATCTTCTGGAAAGGCATCAAGCGCTGGATTTCCATAGCTATCACCACAGTGAACGAGTTTTCCATCCCATTGTCCAGAAAATATACCTTTCTCAGCTTTCCCCCTGAATCCCGCTGGGGTTGGCCGGAGGCTGCGTAAACGGTCTATAGCTATGGAAATACAGAGCTATAGACCGTACGCTGAGGGCAGGTAGGTCCGTCCAACAGCCGGGACTCTTAATTCTGGTCGTTCGCCGTGCGATAAACGGTCACAGCACTCGAGCCGTCGCGCGTCGTGATGATGAGCCAATCTTTCCCCGCATCGTTCACTGTAATGTGGCTGAAGAGTTTCTGGTTCGCTCCGCCGCCGCCCGTTTCGATGCCCGGAATATTGACCATGTCGAACGCCGACTCAGCGGGAGTACTTCCACTCACGACAGAAGTCATGTCGGTGCGCCAAATATTCGCCCCGTCTGTGGCGTTATCATAGCCGATGTAAAGGTAGGTGCCGACAGTTTCTAAAAGTGTTAAGTGCGTGTTATTGAGGCATTTGTTGGGGGCTCCGCAATCGGTCGTGTTTCCCGCCATATTTGTTTTCCCCGTTGAACCATACTCGGCAACAAGAACCCACGCTGCCTGACACGCTGCCGCATTGCCGCAATTTGCGGGCATCATCCAAAGTTGTGGGATTTCGTAACCTTTCGGGCAAACTTGTTTCTCGGCACGGAAATCCTTTCCTCCCGCACCGTTCTTGCCGTTCCAGTTGAGGTTCGTCGTACTGCAAGCGTTGCGCAAGATGTAGAGATCGCCGTTGGGTGCTGTGCGCATGTAGGGGATTGCTTTGAGCGCGGGTACAAATGTATTAAAGGGCAGCACGCATTCCATTTCTATCTTGCCGCCAGCGCAATCGGGAGAAGCCGTATTGACCCCCGTGTTTTGTGGCCATGGAATGGATAAGTATTTGTACCAGTCTGCCTTGCTATCGGGGGTCAAATCTTCCCAGTAAGTTTGACACGCCGCACCGGTCGTGCAATTCAGTGGAAGCTTGGTCTTTGTTGAGTACGCAAGTTTGGTGCGCATAATGCCGCCATCGCTTGAGCCCGAGCGTGCGCCGGTCAACGGACCGCTGAAATAGCCACCGTTAGCGATATAAAGTTGCGATTCATTTGTGCCCGCTCCGTCGTTGTC
>CAUJII010000020.1 GCA_963205035.1 Spirochaetota bacterium | reverse complement strand
GTCGTCGAGGCGCGTGACAGCCGAAGGTTGGTTCGCGTAATTATTATACCGGAGTTTTTCCATCGTCTCTAACTCTTGCGCGTTCAGAGGTTCAAAGCCTGCCGGAATATAGTCTTCGACCAAGACATACTCGCTGCGCTCGAACGCTTTGAGATACGCTTCGCTCATCACGATGTCGCCCGCTTTGAAGATATACGACGGAGATCCTTGCACGTACCCGTTCGCTTGCTTTTGGACTTTGAAAAATTTGCGCGTTACGGAAAACTTCCCAACGCGAGGAACGGTGATAGGTTTGTTGAGGTAGTGTCTCCATTCTGCGCGTGCCAAGAAAAAGCCCGAACCCTCACGGCTCACCTTTACCTGCGCTTCTTGGGTCGCTGTGCGGAAAGACATTTGCAAATCGCCCCATTTCAAATGCCTGCCATCGACGACGCGTTCTTGACGCTTTCCATCGACCTCTACACGCACTTGGGTTTTGCCGACGCGTTCTCTCGTACGTTCTGCAAAGAGAGTCAGAGCGCGCGTCACAAGCGATGTAAGTTTTGTGCTGCGCCAACGTTGTATTTTTTTCTGTGCCTGAAGGTAACTGACAAGCTCGCGCTGGAGCGGCGTCGTTTTGGGCTCCGCCACCAAGAGTGCATTCAAGACTTGCGCCGTAATCTCTTCTTTGTCGTCGAACCAATACCCATACGCCGCATTGACCTTCTCAAAATACGCTCCCTGCTCATTCCTTTGAGCAAGCGGTTGAAGGCTCTCTAACGCCGCTTTCTTCGTCTCTTCAAACTTGGCAAGGTGCGCTCCTTCAAGAACGAGCGCCAAGCCCGCAGGCTCGCGGAACCCACGCTTCAAGAGTGCATTCCACTCGCTCTTTAATGCCTGAGAAAGTGCGCCTTGAGGTGAGGTTTGTAGATACACAAATTGTGCAAAAAGCAACCGGTGGATGGCGTATGAATCTTTGAGATCGGTCAGACGTGCGGTTTGCAATTCTTTTTCTAAGAACTTTTTACCTTTTGCAAAAACTTCCGAATCAATCGGAACGCCTGCCTTCTTCGCTTCAAAAAATCCATAAAGCGTGTATGCCGTCATATAGATGTCTGTGGGATCGTCGCTCCACCACCCCCAGCCGCCGTCTGCATGCTGATAGCCATAGAGTTTATCCAAAGCCTGCGTTGTGATGGCCGCAATTTTTTCTTTTTTGACGGGTAGGGTCACCTTGAGCTTCTTCGATGCATTCGACGCCCAAAGCGCAGGAAGGAATGTCGAGAGCGTTTGCTCGACGCAGCCATAAGGGTATTTGATAAGGTATGGCAAAGATTCCATCACCGACGGAATGACCCCGGGAGAAAAACTCACAACGAGCTCGCCTAAATCTTTTCGTGCGTCTTTATCGAGACTAAGTCTTGTCTGCCACGTATTCTCGTCTGAAGAAAATATTTTCTGCCGGCTCGTATAATTTTCAACGCCATAAGGCAACACAGGTAACTTCTTTTCTAATCCGTCGTTATCGTCTTGGCTGCGTGCGATAAAAGTGAGCGTTGCTTGAGCATCTTTCGGAAATTGGCGCGCCGCGACATCGAAGTCGATAAAGCGTTCTTCTCCAGCGCGGACTGTAATCTCTTGCGTCATAGGGCGCAAGAATTCTAAACCGACAAGCGTGGGAGTGATCCTTGTTTTTTGATCGGTCTTTAACTGGTTCGAGATGAGAAGGCGCAACTTCGCTTCATCGCGCTCGCGCAGAAAGCGGGGAGTCGCCAAGCGCAAAGCAAAGTCCTTCGCGACAGTGAAATGCTCCTTCACTGAACCGGTGAGACCGGACGACGTGTTCGCATGCGTGGTGATGCGCCACTCTGTTAAGTTGTCGGGCAAGCGCACACTGAGCTTTGCTATCCCGTTTTTCTCAGTTTTACCTTCTGCGGTAAAAAATGCAGTATCTTTGAAGTTCTTTCGTATCTTCACGCTACGATCCTCACCCTTGCGCATGGCGGCCACGTCTGCCATTTGTTCGCGGTAAAGTGCGTAGAGACTTTTCTCCGCTCCATAGCCGTAAAAACTGAATTGGAGCGAGTCGCTTGTCACGACACGGTTTGAAAGACGTGGATTCATCTGCAACGAAAGCGAGGTTAGAGCGTCTTCGCGCAAGGCATAAATCGCTTCGTCGACGACTCCCAGAGAAAATTCGGCGCTCACAGCACGCCCCTTAAAGTCCTTAGTCTTTACCAGAAAATTAGCTTCTTCTCCGGGACGGTAGCGTGCGCGGTCTGCAATCACCTCGACTTGAAGTACGCGGTCTTTCGGTGGAAGTATCACCTCTGTCGAGCCTTCGTAATAGCGAGGGTATTTATCAAATTCGAGCGCCGCAATACGGAGTTCAAAATTGGGAGAAAGAGAACTCTTGAGTTCTTCATCGTACGTAAAAGAAGCGTCTTGGTTTCGTAATAGTTTATGTTTGCGTATGCGGTCGTTTTCTAAGGTCACAAGAACCGCGAGCTTCTTTTTCGTGGGAAGTCTCACGGCAAAGTGCGCTGTGTCAAATAAGGAGTATTGTTTCTTATCTGCCGTGACCGTTACAGTCCGTTGTATATCTCCGCTTTCTCCTGCGTAATAATCGCCCGCATCGTACACATACGTTTCGAGGGATTGGCGCGTGATTCGAGAGCCATCGCGTGCAGTAACGCGCAAGAAATAGACGCCTGCTTTTTTTGTCGACGGCAGCTCTGCCGAAACCGCGCCGTCACTCTTTGTTTCGATGTCGAGCGTAGAAACCAGCACGTCTTTATATTTTTTTTCTTTCGGCAAATACTCTCGCAAAAAAAGTTCTGCTTTGAGAGATGCGGCAACTGGTTTTTCCGTATAAATGTCGCTCGTCGCAACTTGAAAGGTGATGGCGTCTTGCGCGTTGAAATACCATCGGTCTTGTGATAGTCTCAAATTCACTTTCGAGCGATAGACCTTGAAGCGAGTCGCGGCTTGCGTCTCTTCTCGGTTTTTAGCCGATACACTAGCGCGCACTCGGTAAGTATAATCAAACTCAGCCTGCTCATCTGTGGGCACAGTAATTTTAAGATGGCCTTGAGCGTCTAACGTGGCGTTGAACTCTTTAACGGTTTCCCATTGGTAGGGAGAATAATCATAGCCGTAATACTCGTCAGAACCAAAGCCATACCACCATGGGTAAGAGAGTGCACTGCGTTCGATAGTGATTGTTGCGGGAGTTTGTGCCAACGCCTCGCCTGAATAATACGCCGCGCTTAAAAACACTTCGGCAGTTTCACCGCTCAAGACGACGTTCTTCTCACTGCGGAAAGACGCCCTTGTCTCGGGTTTTTTATACTGCTCGATTAAGAAGCTCCCCGAGTGGGTTTCGTTTTCCAAGATCATCTCGATGCGGTAATAGGCGGGTTTAAGGTTATTCGTCGCAAACTCAAACGCCAGAGAGCCCGCAGAACTTAACTGCCCCGCACCCGAAAACACAACTTCATTTTGTGGGTTTTTAACGCTATAAGCGACCTTTCCGTGAGCGGCCGCCCCCTGCCGTCTAACAAAAACACCCCTGACTTGAACTTTATCCCCCATGCGGTAAAGCGGTCTATCTGTATAGACTGCGGCCTCAAAGAGTTTTTTTGCCGCGTCGAGCGCATAGAGGTCGGTAAAAGCATAATCGCTCCCACGCTTCAGCACATAGACTGTCTTCTCGGCGCCGTTCAAAAAGCCTGTGTCGTCAGTAAAGGCAATCCCATCGGATAGAGAAAAAGTCAGGCTCTCTTCGTGTTTATTTTTTTTCCCCGTGAGCGCTGTCACACTTGCGTCATCTAAAGGCTCCCCCGTCTTCAAGTCGATTGCATAAACTAAGATATTTTCTGGCGAGGTTTTTGTCACCATCGCAATATCGGAAACAACCAGCGGAGAATGAGCGATACGCCGTCCTTGTGAAACTTCGACAACGTAATAACCGTTC
>CAUJII010000019.1 GCA_963205035.1 Spirochaetota bacterium | reverse complement strand
TAACCAGCGGTTGTTGATATAGAACATACCACAGCGTCTGGCTGATTTTTCGACGTCGGCCTGCGCTTGCTTTTTAGTTCCCACAAAGAGGACTTTGCCGCCTTTAGAAGCCAAGTCGCGCATTGCTTCGTATGCGTCTTTTGCAAGCACAATCGTTTTTTGAAGATTGAGAATGTGGATGCCGTTACGCGCAGTAAAGATATATTTTTTCATTTTTGGATTCCAGCGGCGCGTCTGGTGTCCAAAGTGTACGCCTGCTTCGAGCAGACTTTTCATCGAAATGGTTGCCATAGTTACTCCTAACAGATTTCTCTGCTATACTATCCCTGTTTTAGTGAGATGAGGCCCCTCGCGAGGCTTCAAACAAACTCAAACGCCGCCGGGTTTTTTCTTTTGGAAAAAACTTTTGAGCACGGGAGATTTTCCGGCAGGGATGTAAATCCCACAGCGAGACAAACGAGAGCGTGAGATAGCGCGTCAACCCAAAGGGGATTGTCGGATGAGCCTATTAACCAAATGGTTAATTTTTTGGTCGTCAGCATGTTTCCGATGTATTATGAGCCGTAAGAATTATGCGTAACTTTATTTTATCTTTCCTCCTGATAGGAATGGCAACGGGGGCCTTGAGTGCAACAGACGACCCGGCAGCGGCGGTTGAAAAAAAAGAAGAGTCAGCACCTGTAAAATCCGATGCAACTAAAACTCCACCTCCGCCCGCGCAAGAGGCAAGCTTTGAGATTGGTGGGGTGAAGCTCACGCTGCAAGATGCCATCAACATCGTCCTGGAGAAAAATCTCACACTACAAGCGGCAAAGTATGATGTCTTGATGAGCGATACGAACGCACGCAAACTCGAAAAAAAATATGCACCTGTTTTGAGTGGCGAAGTGCAGCATCTCAATTTTAGCAAGGGCCCGTTCGTGGGCGATAGCACGGGCTATCAATATAACGGAATGTTGGGCATCTCTAAACTTTTTTCATCCGGCACGACTATCGGCGGGGGCTACCGCTACCAACAGCTCCATAGCGAATCGTCGCAATTTTTTGGATTTCGCATGCCCGCCGGAACGAATGCTTTCAATGGATTCTTTATCAACGTGCAGCAAGAACTCCTCAAGAATTCATTTGGCTACAATGACAGAAAGCAAGACGCGATTGCCGAAAAACAAGGCAAGGCGCAAAGGGCTTATACTGTGAATCTCCTTTCAGGCCTCGTCGTGCAAGCTCTGACGGATTACTGGCAAGTGACGATTCAAAAATTCGCGCTGGAGAATGCGCGCCTCGAAGAAAAATCGAACCGCAACGTGAGAGGAATCGTTGCACGCAACGTCCGCCTTGGCTTGGGTGAGACCTACGACTTAAATAATTACAACGCACGCGTAGCAAACTCGGTGGCCAAAGTCTCGATGACCGAGCAAAGTCTCGTGAACGCGACACGAAAGCTCTTGCGCACCGTGAACATGCCTGTCGACACAAAAATCGAGGGGATTACTAACCTTGTTGATACTTTGCCCGAGCTCGATCCGGACAAAGCGCTCAAGGCGGCGTTTGCAAAACGCGTTGATTTTCAAAACGCAAAGACAGAAATAGAAATCGCTCAGATGCAACAGGACCTTTACGCGAACCAAGGGCTCCCTTCAATGACAGCTTATTTCAACCTCGTCTCGCAAGGCACAAACCAACTGATTATGTTCCCCGGTTTTCCATCGGCGGGTTCATTGCAGAGCCCGCAGTGGCAAGTGGGAGTGAAAGCATCTTATCCTTTATGGGATCAAGAGGTGAAAGTCAACCAACGTAACGCGGGGATGCAGCTCACTCAGAGCCGCATCAAGTTCCAAAATCTCGAGCAAGAAATTCGCGATGATGTCCTGACGCGCTTAGAAAACGTCAAGCTGACCTATGAAGTTTTTCAGAATAGCCGCACGTCGCGCAAAGAGTCTGAAGCTTTTTACAACCGGATGCTTGCGCGCACGCGCACCGGCAAGCTCAACTTTCAACTCGTTGGGCAAGCTCTCGAGAACATGGTTGCGAATAGACAACGCGAGCTCGAGTCTCTTGTGAATTACAACATATCGCTCTTGCAATTTGACTTGGCAAAAAACGAGATTTTTGAGCGGTACAAAATTGATGTCGAGGCAGTTTTAGATCGAGTGAAATAACGCTCCGCCGCAAGAGAGGTTACACGCTCCGCCCTAATAACACTTTACAGAAGCGTTAAAAAAGAACTTTTGCGCACACATGGTTGAGTCCGTTGTTTCCGTGTCGCTCTTTGCTGCAGCGGCGACACTCCTGCTTTGCACAATTCAAATTCTCAAACGACCGAGTGCTCTGCAGCAAAAGAAAGCATTACTCTTAAAGCTCCATAGCGATAAAATTTTTCGCTATTCCCTCCTGCGCACTTCGATTCTTGCCGTGTTGGGGTTTGGCGCTATTTTTGGGTTGGGCTACTATCTCGAGTTTGTGCGCCACGGCAGAAGCTCCTTCCAAGTCATTTTTCTCGCGACACTTTCTTTTTGCATTTTTCTCGCGTTTGCGTTCTTAGGCGATGTGCTGCTTGTGAGGATGCAACGCGTCGCAGCGGAGCTCATCCGTGAAAACGCGAGCCGTATCTTCCGTTTTTTTTTATACGCTGGCGCTTTCTTGGGTTCGCTCTTAACAATTCTTGCTTTGGGGTATGTATTTTTTGTGCAGAGCCCGGAGATTGAAAATGCGCCGATCTTTTTTCTTCCCGTCTATGCCGCAGCACTCGTTGTGTTTTGGCTGAGGTTTCATGGGGCTCTCTTGTCGCGTAGTTGCGACTATGCCTATGAACTTATGCGCAAACAAGAAGCTGTGCTGCCCTTAATGGGTAATGTGAATCCGCTTTGGAGGCTCAGGCAACTTTTTGCAAGCACTAACCGTTTCTTCTTTCTGCATTTGGAGTATCTCATTCTTGTTGTCGTCGTCTTGAATGTGGGCTCGCGTATCGAGCTCACCCTTGCCACGGGAACGGGAGGTACACCGGGCTTTCTCTTCATGGTGTTTGGCTTGGGAGCTCTCGCCAGTCTGCCCGGCCTCATCATTATGCGCGTGCGCGATAACACTTCTCCAGAAACGCTCTTGTGGAACATCCGCATTGGCTACATTGCGGCCCTCGTCGCACAGAGTATTGTATGCTATCTCCTCTTTATAGTACACTCGGGTTGGCATATCAAATATTTTTGGATTATTTTTTTGGGCAGCCTTACGACATTTTTCTTGAATGTCTATTCGGCAGTTTCTGTTGCCGAAAACCATAAGACTGCGCGTGCGTTGATTTCCGCTGCGGCAAGTTCTGTTTCAACGGTTGTTCACCGTGGCATTGCAGCCGGAATGCGGGGAGCGGCTATCCCTGCGGTTATTCTTATAGCAATGATGGCTCTCATTTACCTTTTGGGTATCGTCGACGAACGCGGTAGCGATAGGTTTCTCTATGGAATTTATGCGCTGGCACTTGCGCTCACTTCGATGCTCTCTCTTTTTACCGTCAATCACGCTGCCGCGCTCGTGATGCCTCTTTCGTCTTCTGTCATTGCGCACTTGCGGCTCAATGCAAATAAAAGAGAAGAAGAGCAGTTCCTTTCAAAATTCAGAAGCCTTCGGAGTATTTCCGTGCCTTCGTATGTCTTGCAAGCAAAGGTCTTTTTGACAGCACTCGTCTTACTTGGATTTCTTGTCTATGCCGAACTCATGCAAGAGAAAAGTGTCACTTCGTTTTTTAACCATCTGACAGAAACTACAGCGCTTCTTGTGGGAGGTATCGGTTCGTACTTTCTTGCAGCGCGGATCAACGAAATCGTTCTGAAGCTCGGACCGCTCTTAGTGCGTGAAACAAGTAGGCAATTTCGTGAAATCGCGGGTCTCTCATCAGCTGAGGCTGAACCCGACCTCAAGGGTCTATGGGCGCATGCGCAGAGCTACCTCAATCTCAAAGCGCTGCCGCTCTTTCTCGCGACAATTTTTCTTCCCGCTCTTGTTTGCTTAGTCGGCGGGATGTTCGCTGTTGCGGGCTACTTAATCGGGTTTGCTTTCTTTACATTCTTGAACGCGAATAGCTGGCTCACAACGGGGGCTGCTTGGTCGAGCGCGAGGCATGCTGCGGAGGCAGACACCCAAGTCGCACGCTATTCAACGCAGCTCGATGCTCTTGTCGAGGCCGACATCGTGGGAGATTCTATGCACGAGGCGGTGGCTCCCACGCTTTCGACAGCCCTTCTCGTCACTCTGATTGCGGCGTTCCTTTTTGCGCCGATGACTTTAGAGCTCCACGACGAGTTGAGAGTAGTTATTACACGCCTATTCTAAGAAGCGAGAACGCAGCTCAGGTGTCGGCAGAAAGCAAGTTTCTTTCTTGCCGAACCAACGGTAGCGGTTGCGCGCAATGAAACGGTAGAGAGCGTCGCGAATAAAAGGTGGGATGGCCCATGCCGGATAGCTCAAGAGCCGCCAGAATCCCGTTAAGTGACGTGCGATGCGTAACACAGCGCCGCTTTCAACGTAGAGAGCGCCCGCTTGGTAAAGCACAATGCTATCGGGAAACTCTGTCTTCTGCTGTTCGTGAATTTTTCTGAATGTCTCCCCTTGAAGAGGTGCGAAAAATAAGCGATGCTCCTTTTCGTGCTTGAGGATGAACTGCACAGCACCGCTGCATAAATTGCAGACGCCGTCAAAAAACACAATGGGAGCTTGTTCAGAACCCCCGCCGGGCGTGCTCAGGTGCCTGTTCTCTTCCTTTTCGATTATTTTGCGTGTGCTACGAACCATCCCACAACATCATTCAATACTTGCTTGCGGTCTGCCAACGGCTCGTTCATCGTTTCATGATAAAAGCCGGGATAGATCTTGAGGGTCTTGTCTTGCGAGCTCAAAGCCGCGAAGAAATCTTTGCTGCCGTGCACCTGTGCAATTCCATCGGCGTCGCCGTGGATAACGAGAGTAGGCAGGGTTATGCTGCTCGCCGCCTCGATGAGTTTGGGGCCCGTCGCAAAAAGGTCGACTCCCATTTTCATCGAGATCATTCCGTGAACTAAGGGATCGCGCTTGTACGCTTCGACGGTGTTGGCGTCGCGTGAAATCAGTTTCACATCGAGCCCCGCCGCAACAGTCACCGCTGGCGCAATTTTTGCGAGCACCGTGCCGACGGCTTTCTTGATTGCTTTTAGAGTATCGAGCGCCGGGAAAAAAGCGCCGCTTGAAACGATGAGGCCCTTGAGTTCCTTCGCTACCTCGCTCTTGAGCGCCGCTTCTGTGGCAACTAAGCCCCCCATCGAGTGGCCGAGGAGCACCATCGGGAGGCCGGGATTTTCTTTGCGCGCTTTCTTGACAAGCTCCGCTAAATCCGAAGCATAAAGAGAGAAGTCGCTGATGTGCCCTCGCTTACCCGGGGTCTTGCCGTGGCCGCGCGAGTCTAACGCGTAGACGATTGTGTTCTTGCCTTCGAGCGCTTCGAGAAGATGCGTGTAACGGCCCGAATGTTCGCCAAAGCCATGCTGTATCACCAAAACCTTGTCGGGCTTTGTGTTCGCGTCATGCCAGACTTGTGCGTAGAGTTCAAAACCGTCTGCCGGGTTCTTGAGTGTTGTAGATTTTTGCTCCATAGGCATGCGTCCGTGTTGGTTTCAGCGGGTAAAGAAAAAGAAAAATCGCTCTATCCGAATTTTTTCGCTATCTTGTGGTAGTTATGAAAGTTCCCGAACTTCTTCTGCCGGCGGGCAGTCCACACAAACTCAAAGTCGCAATCGACTACGGCGCAGACGCCGTGTATTGTGGCGTACCTCGCTATTCGCTGCGTGTGCGCGAAAATGAATTCCGTTTAGATAATTTGAGAGAGGCTGTGGAGTATGTCCACAGCTGCGGCAAGAAAATTTATTTCACGGTCAACGCTTTGCCGCGAAATTCTAAAATTGCCAACTATTCTAAATACCTAAAGTCGATGGCAGAGCTCAAACCCGATGGGCTGATCATGGCAGACCCCGGGCTTATTATGATTACCCGTGACGAATGCCCCGACTTGCCCGTCCATATTTCAGTGCAAGCGAACACGATGAATTACGCAGCCGTCGAGTTCTGGCACCGCATCGGTGCGAAGCGGGTGATCCTCTCTCGCGAGGTGACGCTCGGCGAAGTGAAAGAAATCCGCGCGCAGTGCCCGAACACAGAAATTGAGGTTTTTGTTCACGGGTCGATTTGCATTGCGCATAGCGGGCGTTGCTTTATGAGTAACTATTTCAAGAACCGCGATGCCAACCAAGGGGCCTGCAACAATGCGTGCCGCGATTCGTACCAAATTTTTCTGAAG
>CAUJII010000018.1 GCA_963205035.1 Spirochaetota bacterium | reverse complement strand
TTGGCATGCAGGTGAAACTCGTTGAGCAAGTTTCAATTTTTGGCGAAATGGGAATCGGCTATGATAAAGACGATAGTACCAAGAAGTCAACAATCCAAACAGCTCGCACCGCAGTCGGCGCGATTTTCTACTTCAACTAAGAACACCAACCAAGAAATTCTTGCCCCGATTCATCGGGGCAAGAATCCTTTCTCAAAGCGGTTGACACACCGCAAGCATAACGTAGATTGTAGCGTGTTGACTCTCCAAGAACGCAAAGAAAAAGTCCGTGGTCTTGCCGATATTTTTTTGGCTAAAATCAACAGCACTACTCCCGAGGCAAAAACCGTATTTTACAATATCATCGACACAGTGATTGAAGACACTGTCGAGCTCCGCGAGATCAAAGCCGACAAATCGGAACTGAAAGAGCTCATTGTCGCCATGGAAAAACGCTTTGAAGTCATGGACAGGCGCTTCGAAGACATGCAGAGGCACATGGACAAGCGCTTCGACGACGTCAATAAGCGCTTCGACGACTTCAACAAGCGGTTCGATGATTTCAACCAGCGCTTTACGCAAATACAATGGCTTATCGGCTTGGGTTTTACTGCGATTACGGTAGCTCTCACAGTGCTACGCATCTTCGCGAAATAACGCATCGCTCTTAACCGGTCTCATACCGGCACGGACTAAATCAGGTGGGGGTCTTACGCTTTGCGATGAGAGCATCGCCCGATTTCAAATGCTCTGTCGCATTCGCTGTTTTTGAGTGTAGTTCGGAGATATCCCAATCGAACTGAACCGTTTGAAACTCTAAGCTACGGCCCAGCTTGTCTGTAACAACCCACTCTGTCTCTTTCGTCACTCCGTCGCGTCTTCCTACGTTGATAAACACGGTGTCCTCGCCTTCGAGCCTGAGTATGTTGGCCAAGAGCGGAGCGTTTGTTTCAACAAAGTTGGCAAGACGCACCGCTGCCTTATTCAAATAGTTGCGTCCTTGTGCTTTGAAGTGCTCGGTCTGAATGCGAATCCCGGTTTCAGCGTCGATGAGTTCCGCCCACACTTCGACGCCGTGCGGAATTTCCGCAAAGCTTCCCATAAGAACGAGAGATAGGGGATGGCGCAAGAATGCGTGGGGATTTTCTTCGTTCTGGGTAGCGCGCGAATACGTTTGCCGCAATGCGCGCAGTGCATCCGGGCTGAAATTTTGCGCTTCGGGCAGCACGGCCATTTCGCGCGATATAGAGCGCAGTTTGCCATAGTCCTGGAGCGCAACGCGGGTGCGGTCGGCGATGGCTACTCCGCCCAAGATATGGTCGGTCAAAGGATTTTGCGCGCGTAACGGATAGATATGAATCGGCAACGGGTTCTTTTCTTTTTCCGGTAGGATAAGTCCCACTTTTTTATACCAGAGTCTGCGCGACTCTTGGTCGAATTGTTCGTACATTTCACGGAACTCCCGCTGCTGGGTTGTATCGCGCAGAAAGAGGAGTTCGGCCGCCATCCGTTCGTAGTCTTTTTTGCGCCGAAAGTAGCGCATCAAGTCGCTGTGCGCATCGATGTACCCGGGAAATAAAAATTCAGCCCAGCGTAGTTCGCTCAGCCCATAAGGGTCGGCGTTTTTTTCCATTTCGCGCAGCGCAATACGGCGGTGATAACGCGCTCTCTTCGCCATCGCGGCGTTTTCTCGCTTTTGGTATTTCACCATGGCAAGCCTTTCGGCTTGGTGGCGCGTCAGTTCGTCGTCTTCGTTGCGGCGCAAGTACCCTTGCAAGAGAGCTTCTGCCTGCGTCGGATCACAAAACGCGTAGAGAGTTACGATGTTACGTGATTCTCTGTCGACTTCTTTGAGCTTCGACAAGTAAGCCGCCGCATCGTGGCAGCGCCCGGTGAGCGCATAAAGCTGCGTCAGCATGAGATTGACCGACGCATTTTCCGGGTTATTTGCATACGCATGCCCCAACGCATCGAGAGCACGCGTCAAGGCTTCGTCTTGGCTCGATAGCGTGCTATAGCGCGATGTCTCGAACCAATGATCGAGCCGCGCACGCGCAATCGAAACCGCAAGGTCGGTGCTCTGCGGCACGAGAGTTTGTATTTTTCTAAACTCGGCCTCTGCTTTTTCAAATTGCTTGAGCTTCAAATAGAGCGACGCGAGCTTCAGATGCGTCTCGACATGCCCCGGATGGATGCGTAGCACTGCATCGATTTTTCGCTTCGCCAAAGAATAGCGGCCGGCGTCGATCAAGAGCTGTGTGCGTAACGCTTCGATGTCGGGGTTATTCTTTGAAAGTGCTTCGGCCTTATCGAGGCATGTATTGAGCCCTACTCTGTCGCGCAACGGGTATGCAATTTGCGCGCACAAGAGATATGCCTGCGCATTATTATATTCTAGCCGCAGCGCCCGCTCGATAAGAGACTTTGCCGACTGTACCTCGTTAGACGCGAGTGAGAGCTTAGAAAGCAAAAGCAGCGAGGGCACATGGTCTGCATTTTTTCGCAGCGCCTCGCGCGCCATATCGAGTGCCATAAGCGTGTTGCCTTCTTTGTCGAAAGCCACCGCTTTGTCGTAGTAATACTGTAACGGGTAGTCGGCAGCAAAAAGCCAGGGGCTGAGAAGCAGAATCAAAGAAACAATTTGTGGGACTCTTCTCTTCATGGGATGAAATACCCGCTGAGGTCGAGACCCCGTCTTGTTCTAAATTTTGCTTTCACGCGCATATCGATGTACTGTCCCCGGATTTGTTTGCGTGCAAGACTCTTGTAGCTCAAAACATACCGGACTTCTTTTTGCGCGCGCAGCTTCGCTTCGATTTGAGGGTCGATATCGAGCGCTCGAAAATACCGACCACCGGTATGCTCGGCTAATTCCTGGAGCGCTCTTTTCGCATCGCTTGTCTCCATGGTCTTTGGGTGCTCGAACGAAAGCACAAAAATCGGAATATGGTTGGCCCGCGCATAATCAACAAGCCTATCTTTGCTATAAGGATTGAGTGTATCGTCGTCCGCTGCACCATCGGTTAGATAAATGAGAGCACGCTTGCCTTGACGTGGTAGAAGTTCTGTGAGACCATCATAAATCCCCACGCTCATTGTGCTCAGAGCAGAAGGTACAGCCGTCCTTTCTGCCTGCGCATCCCGCACACCGCGTAAGAGTTTGAGCCGTGACGCGCTAAAATCTGTCTCGCTCTGGACGTCGCTGCCGTGGCTCATCACCTTGAAGCCGTCTTTCTCTCGGATATGCGTGAATAGGTGGTCTAACACCCAAGGCGTTTGCGTTTCAAACTCACGCATTTGACGAGAGCGAGAAACCAAGACAACGGCTTGCAAGACATCATTGAATTGGTCGAGGTATGAGATGTCGAGGTTGCCAACAGGCGCATCGTTCTCGAAGACTTGAAAATCAGACGCGGTAAGCTCGGTCAAGTAGCGAGGCAGCGCGCCTTCTTGCGCCGGACCCGATGAGACGGTGACATAGACACCCATAACAGGAAACTGGGCCGCGCTAATTTTTTCTACATTCAAATAGAGCTCTGCGAATTTCTCTCCTGTCGGTACAAATTGCACCACTTCGCTCGCGCCATAATCGGCGACATAAAGGTTACGGAACGAATCGTACTGCGCAGAATAAGGCCTTGCAAAATGAACAAAACGTCCGTCTAAGTTGGTGTACCCTTCGATGCGCCCTAAGACTTCGCCTTCGGTGTTCATGCGCCAAACGCCGCTCGTTTCATCGGCAACGAGGAACTGGTTGCCATCGGCATCCCAACTGATGTGGCGCGGCTTCGTCAACTTCTCTGGAGAAAATTCGCGTTGCAAAACTCCATAGCGGTCGAGTTGAGAAATACGCCCTGCGCCGCTTTCAGTCACCCAAATCGAATTCTCGTTGCAATAAAGACCAAACGGAGTTTCAAACGCCGTGCCGTCGCCGCCACGCACAATCGAAGCGATAAACTTACCGTCGTCGTCGATACGCTCCAAGCGGTTGTTTCCCGAATCGGCGATAATGAATTCCCCGTCACGATGGCATATACCCGCAGGGGAGCGAAATTCTAAGTCCCCCTGGCCTGTTCGACCGATGGGCTTCGTACTGAAAATGTAGGAGAGAATCCCCTGCTCTTCTTGGCTTAACCTATGAATTTTGTCTTCCTTAAAATCGGTAATCCACACTTCTTTCGTATTCTGCGCAAACGCCATCGGGTAGTTGAGCTTTCCTGAAACTCGGTGGCGGTTATCGAAAGGTTCGCCCTGCGCCGTATAAGAAACCATGCTGCCGATTTCAAAATTGCCGAGCGAGAGAACGGCCATCTCGTCGCCTTTGAGCGGGCTTACAAACGTGGGTCGGTTATAGCGGTACCCTTGAGTACGCGGCACGATGCGCAAGAACTCGCTTTGGTTTGCACCGCCTTCTGCATTACCGCCGCTTCCCTTGAGCCAGTCGATACGAGAACGCAGCGTCAAGTCGTGCGGCATTGCACGTAGAAGTGTTTCGAGTTCGTCCAACGCTTCGCTCTTCTCGCCTGCAAAATAATACGCTTGAGAAAGAAACCGACGCGCCCAATGGAACTGCGGATTGATGAGAAGCGCTTGCGAGAATTTTTCAATCGCAGCGTCGTATTTCCTGTCTTGGTATAGGAGCCATGCTTTCTGGAATTCTTCTTCTGCGCGGTTTTGTCGAATACCCAAACTCGGATAAAGCACTGCATAGACGAGGCCAGCAGTCAGCACCAGTGCGGCGATTAGAAGCGGTGTGCGAAAACGACGCATCTTGAGATGTGACATAATATCCCAAGCCGGACGGTGCGTCAACCGTTACGAGCCTGGGCGGGAACTCGCCAGTACTCGCAGATAGCGTCGGCGCAGGCGCTATCTGTAAATTGAGGTTACCCGAGTTAACGGCGGCACCCAACTAGTTTTTTCAAAGTAGTTTATTTCAGTATATCTGCCAAGCGCACTGCATAGCGCGCACCCTCAGCTGTGAACTCGATCGGGTGATCGAATGGAATGCGCTCTACTTTTTTGTAGCGCTCGCCGTCAGGTTCTCTATACACAACCGTAACTTGCTCTTGCGGCAAAATATTCCAGTACACGGGAATTTTACCCTTTGCGTAAAGTTCTGCCTTCGCTTCGTCGAAAGCCTGCGTCGTCACCGAAATTTCGACGATTAGGTGCGCAAATGTCGGGTGCGGGTCGTGTAGTGACTCGAGCGGCTTCACGAGCGCAATATCGGGTTCGGGCTCGGAGTTCAGAATTCGCACCGGATTTTCGGTCATGACCGAGATGATTTTGCTAACGGTCTGTCGCAATAGATCGCTCACGAGTCGAATGATTGCCGAATGAAGCGCACTCTTAGGCATTTTATAGTATACCAATCCTTCAATAAGCTCAGTTTTTTCATCACCGAAAAGCTTATAGTACTCTTCGATCGATATCGGGCGTATCAGGTTTCTCACTTCGGGGTTTTCGAGGGCCGCGAGCACGGGCAAGGCATGTATGGGGTGAACGACCTGTCAACAGGAAAAGTAAAAGATACAGGCTCCGGGCGTGGGATAAATTACAAACTTCGGCGCACGATTTTTCAGGGGCAGCTAATGCGTCCGGCAGGGAGATTTCGTGCCAGAGGTTGTCTCAGTGATCCTCGATGAAAGCGCTCCTCTTCTCACCAATTCACAACGCGCCAGCCACGCGCCGCGCCGTAGTTTCGCAGCTTCGGCTCGGGGTTGACGCAGACCGGGTTTCCGACACCTTCCATTACAAAGCGGTCGGTAAATGCATCGCCGTA
This sequence comes from Spirochaetota bacterium, assembly GCA_963205035.1. Lineage (GTDB taxonomy): Bacteria > Spirochaetota > Leptospiria > Turneriellales > Turneriellaceae > Turneriella. The sequence goes on along the minus strand of CAUJII010000018.1, from coordinate 9,693 downwards.
ATAATAACACGACGCAATGTCTACCCCCTGCTCTTCGCAGTACGCCATTGCCGATAAGTATTTTTGTTCACCGAAAATATACGGGCTTGAAAACTCTCCTGTGAAGATATTATTTTCAACGCCTAATCCCGTACAAATGACGTGCGCCATATTCAAGTGCTCTTTGACGGGGTCGCAAACAAAGCGTGTCGACGCAGAAAGAATAACTGTACTCGCTCCTGCTTTATGGTGTTTTTCGATTTCCTCACGAATGCCCTGGCGAATGAGCGCGCGCAATCGTGTGTCAAAAAGTTCGCGCGTAACGCGTTCCATACGTTCGATGCTCCAACCGCGAAAATTACGCGCCCAGTTGCGTACAAAATCTTCAACATCTTCTAAGCCCGTCGAAAATTTGAGTACAGATAAACCTAAGTTCAAAATCTCGAGAGGCGAATAAATGTTGTTTTGAACGCAGTAGTCCCAAAAAACACGACCGCTATTTTTTGATAGCAAAGTGTCGTCTAAATCGAAAAAGGCAATATATTTAGCGTCGTTCTTCATTCGTGGGGAAAGCTGCGGGAGCGGGTAGCGCGGTCAAGCCGCTTTGCACTTTTCTAAATCTCAATATCGAGAACGATGGGACAGTGGTCTGAACCCGGATGCTCGGTCAAATGCTTCATGTCTTTGACGCGCGAAAAGAGTTTTCTATCGACAATGAAATAGTCGATTCTCCAACCTACGTTGCGTTCGCGCGCGCGCGATTGCATCTGCCACCAAGTATAGCTCACCGCATCGGGATTTCGCTCTCGAAAAACATCGACCCATTGGTCTTCGACAAGGCGGTCCATCCACGCGCGTTCTTCGGGCCTGAAGCCTACATGCGTTTCGTTTTCCTTTGGCCGTGCCAAGTCGATCGGGTTGTGCGCGACGTTTAAGTCCCCCGTGAACAAAACTTTTTTCTTAGCCTGCCGCAAAGCCCCGATGTAACGGTGGAAGTGATCGTAGAAAACTAATTTTTCGCGCCACGCCGCATCGGATTTACCGCCGTTCGGAAAATAATTTCCGAAGATGATCATGTTTTCGCTCTCGACGCCCAAGATTCGGCCTTCGTGGTCGTTCCACTCGGGCATGCCGCGCAGGACCTTCGGTTCTTGGAGTGCGTTCTTGCGTACCCAAAGCCCCGTGCCCGAATAGCCGGGCTTTTCTGCACTGTGGTAGTGTGCTTCATAACCTGCGGGCATAAGTAGGGCATCGCTTAGTTGTTCACTCTTTGCTTTGATTTCTTGCAGGAAGAGCAAATCCGGTGCTTCTTTTTCAACGAGGTCTAAGAGCGCGCCTTTCTTTTCAATCGCGCGGATTCCGTTCACGTTAAATGATATAATTTTCACAGATAGCGGTAGAGTTTCCTTCGTCGCTTTCAGTGAAAATAACTAATTGAAGGTTTATTTATGGTGTTCTCCTGCCGAAAATAGGAAAGAGGTATCTACCTACTGGAATACTGTGGATTGGTCTCGCCTAAAATACTCCATCCTGACACTCTTTGTGTTTGTTTTATTTGTGCCGCTCCACGCGCAGTACTTAAACCCCGACCAGACTGTAAAAATCTCCACACCCGCAGAGGTTCCGGTCGCGCCGCAGACCGTCTCCAAGCCAGCGCCCGTCCCTTCTGAAACGAAGCCCCCTGTAATTGTTGCACTACCACCTGCCGATGAAACGTATTTTACAGATTTTGCCGCGTATAGCCGCGAGAGAAATATAATTCTTGTCTGGCATCTTGTGGCCGGGCGGGGGATGAACCGGCGTATCCAAATCTACCGCTTCGTCGACGAACCGCGCGTCATTCATGACATTTCCAAGGGAACGCTCATTGCGAAACTTTCAGCCGATATCAATCTCTTTGAGGATGTACCGCCCGAAAAAGGCGCGTATTACTATGCAATTTTTGTCGAAACCGGTCAGGGGCTCAACCCCATGGGCTTCTTAAGTGCCCGGAATTTGGTGGGTCCCATCATGTTTCAAACCGCAAGGCAACCGGAAGCACCCTCGCCCGCTTTGTCTTCAGAAAAACAGTCTGCGTACAAAAATAACTCCACGCCAACGATGGAGCAATTTGAGAGCGAGGAAATCGACGAAGAGGATTCTCCACCGCCGAAAAGAAAGCATACGCACGAATCGCCGCGTGCTATCAATTCAGTCATCCGCCGCACTTTCTTGCAAGGAGACTATCCGGGTGCCTTCAAAGCTTTACAGCCGTTCTTGAGAAGTACCACAGCACAAGTCCGAGCAAAAGCTGTTTTTTACATGGGGCTTTCTCTTTACCGCATGGGCGAGTATGACCGCGCTTTGAAATATTTTAGCCATCCGCTAACCACGAAATACTACCGCACGAACGCGGAGTTTTGGATCAAAAAGACGAACGAGAATTTGAGGTAATATGCGTAGTGTAACAGTTTGGGTCGGAGCATTGCTCCTCACGATTGGCGCGGGGGTTTTCCTCATCGAACGCGAATATATTTCGGGCAACAAGGCGGCGAAGGTGCGGCTCGAACAGGGCAAATTGCAGCTCGAACGCTTCGACGAGGACGGCTTGCGCAAAGGAATCGACGACTTAACCGCAGTCGTTGCGCAATACCCCGAGAGCAAGTTTGCTTTAGAGGCGCGTTTCCATCTGGCCGAAGCTTATGAGCGGTTGGGTATGCGCGACGTTGCACTCGGTAAGTACCGCAAGCTCGCTGAAATGCCGTTAGACGATAATCTCAAACCACTCACGCGCTTCAAAATTGCGAAGCTACAAATCATGCGTAACTATTCCGACGAAGGAATGAACCAGCTCTTGACGCTTCTGAATACAACGCCCGATAAGAGTCTGCGCGCAGAAATCTATCTGGAGATTGGGAAGTATTACCAACGCAAGGGCTTTGCAAAAGACGCACAGCGCAATTTTCAAAATGCGCTCACCGAAAATCCCGACAACAGAGAAGCGCGCGCTGCGATGGGACTTACAGACGCAGACTATAAAAACTCTGTCGCGCTCCACGGCGTTTTAGATGAAAATGAAGCGGGGAATAAAGACTTAAAAAAAGAGAGTACTCCCACAAGCTATAACATAGCAGAAGGGGTTAAAGCGTTTACCCAAGGGGATTACAAAAAAGCAGTGCGGCTTTTGACGCCTGCTGCGAAATCTTCCGCGCCGGAATCCGAAGACGCGCTCTATTATTTGGGTAATGCATATCTGAAACTCAAGGAGTACAGGAACGCAGTCCATTTTTTGAATGCCGCAGTCAGCAACCAGTACAAGGGACGCGACGAAGCGGCATTCATCAAGAAAGGCGAAGCGTATTATTTAGATAACAAGTTGGAGCGTGCGCTTCGAGTCTTTACGTTTGTGAGAACGCATTACCCCAAGGGGAAGTACGCACAAATCGCGGCTGACTGGGAAGCGGAAACAAAACGTATGATGGGCGATAAATTGCCAGAATCTAACCACGCAATTATCGAGCCCGAAGACTCCGATGCGTCTGCAGATGAAGACGATCAAATTTTAGACGCAATTTCCGATGCAGACGACGGTGCGGCTCCGCGTCCAAAAAGTTACCACCGGGAGAAGAAGCAATCCGAAGAGCTTTCTCTGGAAGACGACCAAGACGTAACGCCTTAAAGAATCAGAACTTGAGTTCTTCGAGCATCTCGTCAATTTGCATTTGAAGGGCTGTGTCGGTATCGATGAGGTCTCGAATTTTCTGGTCAGCGTGGAGCACCGTCGTATGATCTCTCTTACCGAAAGCCCCTGCAATAAAACTGAGCGTCGCTCCCTTGATGAGACTTTTTGCGAGGTACATGGAGACGTGCCGCGCAAGGGCAACGTGCTCTGTTCTGTTTGGCCCGACAATCAGTGCCTCATCGACGTGTAGTGTACGCGAAACGACACGCAAAATATCTTCGATGGTCACTTGGTGAATGCCGTTTTCTTGCGGAAGGGCCTTCAAGGCCATCTTTGCCATCTGCAAATCAATCGGGCGTTTTTCATGGTTGGCTGTGAATTGTAGAATGCTGAGTGCCGCCTCCATCGGGCGCACCTGCGATGTGAATCGCGAAGCCAGGTACTTGATGACATCGGGGCTCACCTGAAGCTCTGCCTCTTGCGCTTTCGTGCGCAAAATAGCCATGCGCGTTTCAAAATTGGGAGCTTTCACATCGACGATGAGTCCTTGCTGAAAGCGGCTTTGTAGCCTATCGTGCAACTGCGGCAGTGCCTGCGGGGGTCTATCCGCCGAAATCACGATTTGTTTTTTGTTCTGATAAAAATAATTAAAAGTATGAAAAATTTCTTCTTGAGTGAAGTCGGCGTTCTTACTGATGAATTGCACATCGTCGAGCAAGAAAACATCGACGCTGCGGTATTGCGTCCTGAAATAAGAGAGATTCTTATCTTTCATCGCTTCGATGAGATCGCTTTGAAAAATCTCAGAGGGGCAGTATTTTACTTTGAGCCAAGGATAGCTTTGCTGGACAAAATTACCGATTGCCATCATTAGGTGTGTCTTACCCAACCCGACACCGCCATAAATATAAAGAGGATTGTGGTAGTCGTTGGGCTTCTGAGCAGCGCCCGATGCGGCGGCATATGCGTGCTCGTTCGACGGCCCTTTAATAAATCGGTCGAAAGTATAACCTGGGTTCAGATTGATTCGGTTGGGAAATGCTGTCTCTGAGCGCACGGCGGCTGAAAGCGTTTTGTTTTTGACTGTAGATTGGCCCAGACTTGTCTTCTTATTACATTCGACGGTAATTTCTCCGTTGAATCCGAGTGTTTGGGCTTCGTCAATAATGAGGCTCTTGTACTGCTTTTCGACGTGACGAAAAACTTCTACATTCGGACAAGTGATCGTGAGTTTCTCTTCGATGATTTTTGCGCTTAAATCCTTAAAGAAGACTGAGAAAACCTGCGCTGGTATCTTTTTTCTGAGCTTCTCTTGAAGCGAAAGCCAGAAAACGTCAGCGTTTGCAGGCATTAAGATCGATGTTGGTGGAACTGAGTTCGGCTGTGTGGCTTGCATGGGGAGAGAGTCGAAAAACTCTGAATGTACGGCAAGCACACTTACGTAGTTTTACATAGAATTTCAGCGTTTTTCCGTAGAGGATGGTGTTTAGTTTTGTAACAAGGATTATGTCACATTACTATGCTCTTCCAGTAGAAGAGTTGCCTCAAATTCCTCGAAGACAAACCGTTCGGCGCTCTTTTTAGTTTTCGGGTTGAGCGAGAGGGAATACCTCTCTCCTTTTTGCGCCATCGGCAGCGAAAAATCATAGCGCACTGTCGAGTCGCGCTGCGCTGCACCGACAATCATGTTGAGAAGCTCACCCACCGCATCCATGAGCATGCGGTCTTCTTCGTTAAACGGAACTTTTAGCTCTTTCATAGCCAAGAGAGCACCCGGGTAGGTTAGGTTGAGCCAAACAGAAGCTTTGACATCGCCTGAAAGATCAATGCGTGCAGTCACGCTCTGGTAAGTCTTGGGTAGGACTTCTAACGTTTCGCTGGTCAGATCGGTCATTGATAAAAACTCGCGAAAAACGCGGCGTAAGGATTTTTTGAAAATTTCAAAATTCAGCATTCTTGAAAAATGCGGCGATTTGATGCCACAGCCTCACTCCCTGTATCGGCTTCTCCACGTAACTATTCACCCCAGCCGCAGCCGCTTCGAGAATGCGCTCGCTATCGGTCACCGAGGTAATCATGACAATGGGAACCTTGCTGCCCTTGGCGCGGATCTCTTTAACAAAATCGACGCCGTTCAAGATGGGCATGTTCCAGTCGAGCAAGATGAGAGTGATCTGAGCCTCGTTAAAAATCTGCATCGCGTCTTGGCCGTCTGCTGCGTGGAAGAATGTAATCTTATCAGCCGCATCACTCAAGTTCTCGCGCACGACCTGTTCTATAACGGTGCGCATGAGTTCCGAATCGTCTACTATGAGAACTTTCATGGATGCGGCAACCTAATCAAAAATTGGAGGACCTGTCCCGTGGATGAAATCTCCATTTGAGCATTCAGTGAGTGCAAGTTTTCTGCGATAAATCCCAAACCAAGACCTCGGCCAGCCTCTAAAGTTATTGTCTTCGCCGGCCGTGTCAACCTCTTTTGAAGGAGCGCGTCTAAGGACAAAGTCTCGCCTGCGCCAATCTCTTTGAAGCCGCGCCCGTCTTCGGTATAGATAATCTCAGTCGCATCTTTGAAGTAGCGCGTCGAGAGACCAACTTGCATCTCTTCACGTTTTCCTTTGCGTTCTCTTTCAACGGCACTTTCTCTTCCGTGGGCAAAGGTGTTGCGCAAAAGCTGCACAAGAATGTTATGTACTCGGTAGAGCGCATCGATACTTTCTTTATTGAGCGCAATATGTGCAGTAACTTCGATCTGGTACTTCTGTGCCTTTTCTTGGATTTGATTCTTCCAAAATTCAGTGATCCTATCGACGCTCTCTTGACCACCCTCCTCCGCATTCGGGTGAATAAGCTCGCGGATGCGCTCGGTGAGTTTTCCGCGATTGGTAATCGCGTCTTCACATGATTTCACAACAATCGAAAAATTTCGCCGCAAAACGCGTTTCTCGTCCGAGTCCGCATATTCGATTCTATGGAGGATTTCTTCTGCATCGTGTAAGTATTCTGCAAGTTGCTGGAACCCCAACTGCAGCGCATTGCCTTTGAGGGCATGCGTCTTCCCTAAGAACCGTCCCTTATCGTTTTCCAAATCGTCAAAGTGAGCGATGAGTTGTTTCGCGTCTTGCAAGAATTGAACCTGCTGTTCATGGAACGCATTCAAGATAGACATTGGAATGCGCATCAAGCGGATGAGTGCGTCGTGCTCGTTGCGCTTCTGCACTTCGGTATCGGAAAGCTTTTTCTCGAGATTCACTCCATACGTGTCGTCGATGATTGTCACTAAAATGCGCTTCGACGCTGCCCTATCGATGCGCCAGAGCGGTCTAAAACTAAACCGCAGGTGGCGCGTTTCACCCGCTACGTTCACGTATTGAATCTGAGAAACAGGGTTAGCTTTTTCAAGCATGAGTTTGCTAATCTCCTGCTGACCAAACAATATATCGATATACTTTTCTATGGCATTGCGTAATTTCTCGTCGCGGAATAAATCGCTGAAACGGCGGTTCGATATGTCTTTCAATGAAAAAATTGCGAGAGACGCCTTCGAGTATTCCGGTTGAATGATTCCGTTCTTGTCAATCGTGAAAACGCCCTGTTCCAAGGCCTCTAAAATTCCTCCGATTTCATGCGTCCTCTCGGCGATGCGCGCTTCCATTTGGTTCGAGTACTCCCCGAGTTCTTGAGCTAAGGTGTTCATTGCACCGGCCAAATCAGCCAACTCATCGTGGCTTGTAGCAACGATTCGTGCTGCAAAGTCGCGCTGGCCAATACGAAGTGCCGCACGCCGCATCGCTTCAATAGGCTTCAAAAGCACACGACTAATAGCCGCAGCCGCCATGGAAGACAAAAGCAAGACTGCTATCAGAACGTAATAACCCGTCGTCTTGAGTTGAAAAAGTGCATCGATTTCTGTGGCGGCAGAAAAATCTACCATGAGTAACGCCACAATTTTTCCGTCTGCGTTTCGAAGCGGCGTCGAGGTTGAAATAAATACATCAGCCCCTTCGGTTTGATAACCATCGCTCGCTGCGAAACGTCCGCCAAGCGCTCGACCGACTGCTGTAATGTTTCGAGCGTCAATAATATCTCCCAACTCAAAGGCACTCTTCTTTATTCCCTCCGCCATCGCGGCTGGTTTTCCAGCGGAGGCAAATTGATAAGAACTCAAAACACGCAGACGGCTTGGCATGAAGGCGTGCATCTCGACACCGGCAATCCAAATGCGCTCAATTGCGGGCTTTTGTTCGCTCCCCAAAACTGTCTTCGATCCAATTTGCTTCGGCTGCAAATCGTGCAGTGAAGTGAGACGGATGCTTTGCAGCTTCTGCGCGATTTTTTGAAATGTGGTATTTCTCAAGAAACTACGTTTTTCTTCTTCGGTGAGTGCGGTTGCAGATAGTGTTTCTTCGGTGCTTGTTGCGTCCTTCTTTACTCGGAGATTGATTGTTTTGTCGATTACAGCCAGGTATGTTAATTCGTCCTCGGAAAAATGCGAAGCACTCAAACGCCCAAAGTCTTGAAAGCGGTTGAGCATTTGCTGGCGGATATAAGACTCGGCGATGCGGTAAGAATAAAAAAGGCCGATTAGCGTCGAGACGACAGCCACCGCGAAAATCGTAGCGGAAAGGCGAAAGCGAAAACTGAGAAACTTACTCAACATAGCGGAGTAACCGCATCGTTTCTTTATGCAAATTCGGATGCGCCGCGACAATGGAATTGCCTATTGCCGCATCGCGGTTCTCAAAGTCGGTAATCGTCCCGCCAGCGCCCCGAATGACAGGAATAACCGCCATGAGATCCCAAGGGTTCATGATGGGGTCGATCATAATGTCTGCGTAGCCTGTTGCCAAAAGCGCGTAACCATACCCATCGGCCCACGTTCTAAAAAAACGCACGCGCTCAGCAAGCGACTCAAACGACGCCTTCGGCTGGTATTTTTTTACGTCAGAAAGATCGGTGACCAGAAGTGTGGCATCGCTCAGGGCTTGAGTTTCTCGCATCTCAGTCTTCTTGCCGTTGAAAAAACACTCGTGGTTATTCCCCCACACAAGCTCGTCTAAAACAGGTTGGTAAATCGCTCCACATTGCGGTGCGCCTTGATGAAGAAGTGCCACAAGCGTCGTAAAAAGTGGAACTCCGCTAATAAAACTTTTCGTGCCGTCGATGGGATCTAAAACCCAGACGAATTCGGCGTCGCCTTTAAGTGTGCCGTGTTCTTCACCGATGATGCCGTGAGAGGGAAAGCGTTTTTGAATGCACTCACGCAATCTTTCTTCAAGCTCGAGATCGGCGGCGGTCACAGGAGACGCATCAGATTTTTTATGAACAGAAAGCGTCTCAATGGGCTTCTTAAAAAAACGTTTTGAGACATCGCGGCTTATCGAAATAGCTTCGGGCAGAAGTGTCTCAAAGAAATCTTGTGCTTTTTGCATGTGCCGTCCGAATACGGTCGTTTTGCCAGCGCGCCAAGCGTTAATTGGCTACTGACTGGCGCAGGAGTTTAGGCGGGAACTCGCTGGATAGTAAAACAACCGTTTCGTTCAAGTCTGAATAGTTAGTCGTGGACTCACAAGTCTACTGAATTTCAGAGAATAGTTAGTCGCGGACTCAAAAGTCCGCTAAAACTTATCGAGCTCGCTGCGGTAGAGAGCCTCAACCTGCGCGCAAAGCGCGTCGATATTGCGGAATTTCATACCCTCGGTCGAAATCGCTGGGAGTACCTTCACCAGATGCTCACCCCCACGCACCACCTTGTTCTGCGTATCGAGCGCGTGCTCCATCGGTTGGTTGATGATTGGCACAATCGGTGCCCCCGCCGCAATCGCCATCGCAAACGCTCCCTTCTTGAAAGGTGCAAGCCCTTTGCCGAGGCTGCGCGTGCCTTCGGGGAAAATCCAAAGGTGGTTCTTGTCGGTCTTAATCGCCTTCACTGCGTCTTTGATAGCGCGCTTCGCATCGGCGGCGTCTTCGCGGTCGACGAAAATAGTACGCGAGGCTTTCAGAGTAATTCCAAAGAGCGGCACCTTTTTCATCTCTGTTTTTGCGACGACGAC
>CAUJII010000017.1 GCA_963205035.1 Spirochaetota bacterium | reverse complement strand
TGTTAAGACATTACTCAACGATGGCGGCTGCGGACTAACCGTTGCGGACAACTCGGCGTATAGCTATGACTATGCGAGCGGCGATAACGCTTATTCGTTTGGCATTAACAACCCCGACTCAACGTATGCAGGCGATTATATCTTATATTACTTAAGTGATGGCGGCACAAAATATATCCACATTCAAAAAGATAATGTCGCGACGGTTAAAGATTTGAAAGCCGCGATTGCATTCAATGCGCCGTATAATGCCACGGACGTTGCGAATAGTCTTGCAACACCAATTACTTGGACTGCAGCACCGGGAACGACGCACCACACCATGTCCATAAATGGCATCAATGGCGGTACGCCCTATAATACACCGAGCGCAGTTTCGTCTGCTTCTGTCACGGCATCGGGACTGACTAGCGGCAAGGCGTATAATGCGTCGGTCATTTCATACGATGCAAACCCCGACTCGAATGGCGATTACGATGCAAGATTAATTTCTAATGAAAATTATTTCATCTATGACACTGCCGGCACAGGTAGCGGAAACGTCGTCAGTATTGCAGGCACCCTCAACAATAACACCAATCTGACCGGCAAAAAATTTGTGTTGCAGGCACTAGGCAAGGAGAACCGCACCGAAGCGAGTGCCTTGCTCGACCCGGGGGCGTACACCATCTATGTTCTCAAGGGGTCAGGTTCAAGCGGAAGGATTGAGGGAGCACTCGATGTCGATGGAATGAGGGAGGTGTACTCTTCGGGTAATAAAGCGTATAATGTAAGAAAAGAAAAATTGACGACAACGGGGAATCTCACGGGTCAAGATTTGCAGGCGAATATCCCCCCGACTCTTCTAAGCCCCGCAGACAATGCTGCAAACCAGGGAATCACGCCGACAATAACCTGGCAAGACTATGCTGTCACGGCAGTCGGCAAGATGCCAGGCGGCAGTTGGTCGTACGCGGTTATGGTTGGCATCGATAAGTTTCAGGCCGATGGGCCAGACCCAATTACTTTCCTGCTGCCGTCTACGGCGACCGGCTACAATTTTGCCTCCCCAGCGGCAAGGACAGACATAACGTGCATGGTCAATAATGGTACGTGGAACGAGGGGACATCGACCTGTACCGGCGCTCTCGCCTCGCCCACCGACTTGACGAGCGGCAAGGTTCTTGGTATGCGTAAAAAATATAATTCTGCTGAAGCAGGCTGTACAGATGGGGCGACGCAGACGGTCACGTTTATCGGCGGCACCTGTAGCACCCCACCAGTGGCTACCGCGAAGGTAACAAGCGGCAAAGTCGAATCTTTCAAGATGACGACTTATGGCACATGTACAGTGCCGCCTACGAGCATTACCCTGCCGGGTTGCTCGCCGCAGCCTACTGTGAACATCGGATATTCGAATATTCGTTGGAAATGGCAGGTCGGCATCGTCGAATGCGCCTATTACGACACTGGCTGCATTGGCCCTTTGCTCGGTAGCGGAAACATGTGGAGTCAATCGCGCCGAAATTATTTGAAGACAACCCCATAACATTACGGGCTTCATGGCGCGCCCATCAGCGGCGCGCCAGTTAAGTCGCTTTGGGGTCTATCGCAAAGACGCTGAATACCGTGAAAAAAAATCAGAAATTATGGAAAGCCACCCCAGGGCTTGCTATCACCATGGTGGTCGTCTCTGCAATTCCCGCGCTTTGGTTCACAGATTTTTTTATTCGGGATAGCTGGCAATTGTACCGCGCTCAAAATTGGCCTGCGGTCGAGGCCGTTGTTCGTTCGTCGGTCGAAGACACACGACCCGACGATGAAAACGAAGGTTATGGCTCGGCGGCGATTTTCGAACGCATCGAATATGCCTTCACCATAAATGGCTCTCAATATATTTCTCGCCGCGTCGGTCCTTTCGAACGGTGGAACATTGGCAAGCATACCGTTCTATTGCATAAAAACAAAACTGTGACAGCATGGGTGAATCCGAAGAATGCCTATGAGTCTATACTTATCCGTGAAAGGCGCTTTGGCTTTTATGCGGTCATGACGCTGGCTATATTATTTAACATCTGGTTCGCTTTCGCCCTGCTATCGGTATTTGTGAACGCACGCTACCAGCAAGCATTCTTTGGGCACATCCTGACCCTCATCGCTGCGGGGTTGATCCTCGGTGCCATCATCGCCGATGATGCCGAGCGTACGATAGATTGGTATATTGTAGTTTGTAGCCTCTTCGGGACCTTAGCCATGATGGGCATTTCACTCTGTCTGGCCGTCTGGTTCAAGTTCGCCCGGTACGTTGCAGGCTTGGGGTTAGTCGCCGGGTTCATCGGCATGATTGTCGGTGCCGCGTTGCAGAATTAGAAATCCGCCTTTTTGGACTTCTTCAGAAAAAAATGATACATTACTAAAGATGGCTCGATATCTTGTCTTTGCAGTTATTGTGACACCACTCTTCTTGCTCAGTGCACAGGCGAAATTTAGCAAGGTTTCAAAGATTGAGCTCACCCCTGTTTTTCACCGGCCGTTTAAGCAACCGGTTTTTGTCACGGTATACCCTGCCGCAATTCCAAACTGCGGCGAGCCTTATGCAGTTGTCGAAAAACCGGGAAGGATACGCATCGAAAGTTTTTCGCACGCCTGCAACAAAGTCTTGCTCGATCACACCGCTGCGGTGAAAAATGCCTCTTTAGAAGAAGGTCTCTTGGGGTTGGCCTTTGATGCTCAGTTTTCAAAAACAGGTGTGTTTTATATCTACTACTCGGTGAATAAACCCCGCCGCACAGTCTTAAGTCGCATGCGCGTTATAGATCCCACAGCGCCAAAGTTGGTGCACGAAGAAAGGCTCATGACTTTTAGGCAGCCATTTTCTAACCACAAAGGAGGGATGCTTGAGTTTGGCCCGGATGGTTTTTTGTACGTCGGATTAGGAGACGGTGGCTCGGGTGGCGATCCGCACGGCAATGCGCAAAACTTACGCAGCCATCTGGGAAAAATTTTGCGCATCGATGTTGCGACAAAAAAAGGATACCGCATCCCCAAAGGTAATCCGTATGCAGCATCCAAAGGCGATGCGTGGAATGAAAGGCGTGAAATTTTCGCGTACGGTCTGCGCAACCCGTGGAGGTTTAGCTTTGCACCCGACGGCCGGCTTCTCGTCGCAGACGTAGGTCAGAATATGTACGAAGAGTTGAGTTTTGTCGGTCGGGGCGACAACATGGGTTGGAATATCATGGAAGGTTTCCACTGTTTCAAACCCGCAAAAGGGTGCGCGCAAGAAGGGCTGCGGCTTCCTTTTTTTGAGTATGACCACGGCACGGGCCAATCGATTCTCGGGGGGTATTACTATACGGGGAGCGAAATTCCTTCGCTGCGTGGGAGGTACATCTTCGCCGACTCAGTCTCAGGCCGCATTTTCGCAATCAATCCCACTGCGGCAACGCCCCGTGCAGAAGAACTCGCGCAAGCGCCGGGCCTTTATTCGAGCTTTGGCAAATTGCGCGGCGGCGAACTTGCGATTGCAGAGCTCATGAGCGGAAGGATTTTCAAGCTCAAGCCCAGCAGGCAGGTATCGGAAAAAGTCCAAGGCGGGCCGTAATGCTACCCGTTGGACTAACTATTGCGGGCAGCGATTCGAGTGCCGGCGCGGGCATTCAAGCGGATCTCAAAACCTTTGCGGCTCTGGGGGTCTATGGCACGAGCGCCATCACCGCAGTCACCGCGCAAAACACGGTCGGTGTCGATGCTTTTGAAGCCATCCCGCCGTCGATGGTTGCCGCACAGATCCGTTCGGTCGCGCAAGATCTACCCGTCGCCGCCGTCAAGACTGGCATGTTGGTCAACGCAGCGATTATCGAAGCGGTTGCCGAGACTGTCTTGGACTGCAAGCTCGCGCATCTTGTCGTCGATACCGTGATGATTGCGAAGAGTGGGCACCGCCTGCTCTTGCCCGAAGCGATGGCTGCGCTCAAAACAAAACTCCTACCGCTTGCGTTTCTCATCACACCGAATATTCCCGAAGCCGAAGCTCTGGTGGATTTCTCCATTCGTGACCAAGATGCAATGCGAGAGGCCGCGCGTCGACTCACGCAAATGGGGACATCCCATGTGCTCGTCAAAGGCGGGCACTTAGAAGGCAGAAGCGCGACCGACATACTCTACGATGGAAAAGATTTCTATGTTTTGGATGCCGAGCGTGTCCAAACGACGAGCACTCACGGAACAGGCTGCACACTTTCGGCTGCAATTACAGCGTACCTTGCGCACGGCGAAGACTTGGTTTCCGCTTGCGAGAAAGGAAAGGCATACCTCACGCAAGCGTTAAAGAAAGCCACACCTTTGGGGCATGGGCACGGCCCTGTGAACCATTTCTGGAACGTTAATTTCTGATTTGAAAATCGTAAGTGATGATCTTGCCGTCGCGTTCGAGTTCGATCTTGACTTGAGGCGCGGTCTTAATCGCCTTCCATAAATCGAGCATACGTTCGGTGTCGTTGAGCGAATAGCCATTCACCTTGCGTATGATGTCACCGCTTTTTGCGCCGAGTTTAGCAAAAATATGCGTTGGCTCGACGCGGCCAATTTTATATCCTTCAATCTTGCCGTTGACCAAATGTGGCCCGAATTGTGCGCCTTGATAAATTTTTGCGGGATTGCCCAAGATATCTTTATTCACTTCCTCGCGCGAGAGAACTTTTGAAATCACAGCGCCCTGCGTTGGTGCGGCCGGCGTATTCGGTGTCGCGGCTTCGGTTGCCTGCTGCACTAAGTCTGTTGTCGATTGGCCGATTTTTAACTTGTAGCGGCTTTGGTTCATTTTGATCCAAATATGCTCATGCGCAATTGAGATAATTGTGGCCGATTGCACGCTGCACTCGCATTCTTTCTTGCGACAAAATGACGAAGCCGCACAATACTCGCGTGTGCTCTCGCCTTGGACTTCGATCAAAGCACGCGCAAACTCGGCGCTCCCCTCGAGGGTGGCAGTCAACTTGAAAGGTTTCGCGGGTTGCTCGACAACCGTGGCGTCTCTCCCCGCGACGGCAGCGTTTGGCGCTTGAAAGAGAGCTCCGCCGACTGTGATTGTGGGGTCTGAAAATAGCTGGTTTTCGTTTGTGTTTTGTGCGGCGACTGCACGCGGCATCGGTAGGGGAGTGCTCTTGTTGACGACATAAAGCGCGACAGAGTGACTCACCCTTGCGAGAGAAAGTCCCACGAGGATTGCGGCTCCTGAAAACCACCAAGTGCGGCTATAACGGATGCGCGAGACGAGCGCAAGTAAGAATTCGCGCGCTTGGTTGCCGCGCACTTTGAGACTTTCTATGTTAAAATTTTCGCGCAAATCGGCGAGCCCCATAATAAACGAAAGCCGGGTGTCAACCCGGCTCGTCAAGCAATAGAGAGAGGGTAATCGGAATAACTATTTCGCCTGCCCTTCCGCGTATTTCTTGAGGCTTTTTGCGTACTCGCGCGCCTCTGCCTTTTCTTTCTTATCTTGCTCGTCGAAGTCGACATCGGCACCGTCGAAATACACATCGTACATATCGGTGAGCACTTTGATTGCATCGAAGAAGACAACGACTTTCTCGGTGTTAGCGCTGGGCTTCGAGCGCAGCACGAGTTTTGTCAACACGAGATTTTTTGTTTGTGGGTACGTGTCGATGTCTTGCGGCACACCAATCGGTACTTTTACAGTCAGCGGTCTCCAACCGACAAAGTTGATAGATCCCATCTGTAGAACGTGCGTCGAACCCTTCCAGTCTTGAATCCAAGCCTCGAGGGTGTAGTCGCTCCCCCGGCCTAAGACCCAAACAGAAATGGCCTTCACCTTGCCGGGAAGTTTGAGCCCGTTGATTTCTTGCACTTTGGGTTTGTTGTTGTGATCGAGCTCGTCGAGAACGCGATAGACTTTTTTTGAATCGGGCGGAATGAGAGCTACAACGTTGTTTCCGGGATAGATGAACTTAAAACGCAAGCCCAAGCACTTCTTGTCCGTTTCGTCATAAGACAGGTTTTGTGGGCGGCAGGGTTTGTTCCCCTCGCCTTTGATGGCGATTTCGGGAGAATTCCATTTTTCCCCTGCCATCGGCGAACCCTTGTCGTCGACAACCGCAGGGATTGCTTCTGGGTCGCCCGGACTAACTACCGCTTTCCAAGCGTCAGCCTCGAAACCTTCGACTTGGACGGAGCGAAGCTCTGACCCGTCGACATCGTCGCCGTTTAATGTCTTAATTGCGCTCGCTGCACCCAATGCGTGGAACGAATACAGAAGCGGAACCAAAGCCAATGTTGTGAATTTGATAATGTTTCGCATGGTGATCCTCCTTGATCTTACCAGTTATCCTTGATTTTGCTGCCGGGATACTCTGCATCGCTCATGTCGGTTTTCACGCGCA
>CAUJII010000016.1 GCA_963205035.1 Spirochaetota bacterium | reverse complement strand
CACGCTCCATCGATATCTTTCGCTGGCGATTTTCGGTTGATTGCAACGACTCCCGATTTAACCAAGTGCTTCCAGAAGGTTTCAATTTTTTCGTCGGATGGTCTGTGCATGCCGTTAAATGATGTGTTCATCGGAATAAGATTCACTTTTGCGCGCAAGAGTTTCGCCCAACGCGATAACTCCACCGCATCTTCTTTTGATATATTGATGCCGTCGATCATGATATATTCAAACATGAGCTGGCCTTGCTGGAGCCTCTCGCGGTGTTCTAACAGATACTCGAGCACATCGGTGTACGCAAATTTCTTTTCAATATCCATGATTTGACGGCGTTTCTCAGGAAAGACCGCGTGGAGAGAAAGAGCCAGCCTAAAGCCCTGACGCTCTTCGACAAAGCGTTTGATTCCGGGTAAGACGCCCGACGTACTGAGCGTAATGCGTCGTCTTGAAATATTCATACCATGCGGGTGCGCTAATAACTCTGCGGCGCGTATGACGTTGTCGTAGTTATAGAACGGCTCGCCCATGCCCATGAAGACGACATTCGATATGCGGCGGTTATAGAGCTGCTGCGTGCCGTAAACTTGCGCCAAAATTTCGGCGGCAGTGAGGTTGCCCTTAAAAGCAATCTTCCCTGTCGCGCAAAAACTACAATTTAGCGAGCACCCCGATTGCACTGAAATACAAAGCGACTGCCGGTTCTCATAGGGGAGCCACACGCTCTCGACTTCCTTTGTTCCGAATGCAAAAAGATATTTAGCCGTCTTGTCGACAGCAGACTTAGTTTCGTTGAGAATCTTAAAATCGGGAAACTGGAATTTTTCGAGTAAGTAGTCTTGAAAATCGCTCTTGAGGTTCGTCATTCGCCGCACGTCGAAAACTTGCTTCAAATGCAGCCATTGAAACACCTGCTGTGCACGAAATTTTTTGAAGCCGTCGCCGACAAAGAAAGCGCCCAACTCTTCTTCTGTGAGCGAAAGGATCTCGGGCTTTTTCTTCAACATTCCATCGCGAGCTCTTCGCGCGTCAGAGCCGCCGCAGAATCTCTTGCGTCATCTCGACAGTCGAGATAAATTTCTGTCCCTGAGGCGCAAGATCGCGTGTGCGCGCTCCTGCTGCTATCGTTTCTTTCACCGCGTTTTCGATCTTTAGAGCTAATGCCTCTTGTTTGAGAGAATAGCGTAAGAGGAGTGCCGCCGAAAGTATTTGCGCAATCGGGTTGGCGATTCCTTGCCCCGCAATATCGGGAGCCGTGCCACCGGCAGGTTCGTAAAGTCCAAACTGCAAACCATTGCGACCCCATTTGCCCTCTTCACCCAAAGACGCCGAAGCGAGCATTCCAATCGAACCCGTGATTTGACTCGCTTCGTCGGAAAGAATATCGCCAAACATATTCGGGCATAAGACGACATCGAACTGTTGCGGCCACCGCACAAGCTGCATCGCTGCATTATCGACGTACTGATGGCTGAGCGTTACATCGGGGTAGTCCTTCGCGACTTCGGTGACAACCTCGCGCCAGAAAACCATGCTCGTCAAGACATTCGCCTTATCGATGGAGTGCACAATCTTGCGGCGAAGCCTCGCCGATTGGAATGCGAGGTGTGCGATGCGCTCAATTTCAAAACGCTTATAGACCATCGTGTCGAGAGCCTCTTCAGTTGCGCCCGTGCCCCTGCGGATTTTCGGTTCGCCAAAGTAGACATCCCCCGTGAGCTCGCGCAAAATCAGAATGTCGAGCCCGTCGCCTACGATGTCGCTGCGCAAGGGCGACGCGTCTCGGAGTTCCTTGTAGATAATCGCGGGACGCAAGTTTGCAAAAAGGGAAAAATGTTTTCTCAGTGGCAGAAGCGACGCACGCTCGGGCTGCTCCGCAGGCGGTAAGTGTTCCCATTTGGGGCCGCCGACCGAGCCGAAAAGAATCGCGTGAGCTGACTCTGCAACTTTAAGCGTCTCCTGTGGGAGTGCCTTACCTGACGCGTCAATCGCCGCGCCGCCAACAAGTGCTTCGTTGAAATTAAACGTGACGTCTTTGCTTGACAGCTTCGTCAAAACGTCGATAGCCGAGCGCATCACTTCGGGGCCGATGTAATCCCCTGCGAGGACTGCGATATCGTATTGAACTTGTGCTGAGCTTTGCGGAAGCATGGAGGAGAGACGACGCAGCGCGACAGGGTGTAAATCGCTAAGCGATGCAGCGGGCGCGGGATTTGTTGGGGGGTAACTTCACAGACAACATTGCATTCAATGCGCCGTAAATCTGAAAGCCTCGCAACTTTGCGCGCAAAGTTGCTGCTAAAGCGGCGAAGACGCCTGCTTTCAGTTTTGCGGCGCCCCCCTAACAAATCCCGCGCCCGATGCAGCCCTTCATTCCGGTTCTTTGAGCTTGCCAGCTTTCCGCCAAAGATAGAAGCTCACGCCACCCAACGCGGTCACGCCAATCGCCCACAGCGATTGCTCGGTGCGATAAATGAGCGAAGAGATCATCATGAATGCGGAGAAGACTAAGTAAAGCACAGGAAAAAGTGGAAAGAGGGGCGAGCGGTAAGGGCGATTTGCAATGGCTCCGATATGGTGCGGAGTTTGCCCGATAAGGCCGCCTACACGCCGTGATTTATAGTGTGCGTAGAGAAGTCCCAAAACCGTAAGGAACGGAAAAAAACTCAACGCGAAACCCATGAAGATGAGGAGTTTTAATACTCCACCGAAACCAAAAGCGAGAAT
>CAUJII010000015.1 GCA_963205035.1 Spirochaetota bacterium | reverse complement strand
TTTGCAGAGACAAACCGCCTACCTTTCGACTTGGCCGAAGCAGAAAGCGAACTCGTCGTGGGTTTCCACACCGAGTACGGCGCGTTCAAATTCGCGCTCTTCTTTATCGCCGAATACATGAACATGATTACACTCTCGCTTTTGGCGGCGCTGCTGTTTTTCGGCGGGTATAACGTACCGGGTTTTTTCCCGGCCACTGTCAAGGCCGCGTGGTATGCCCCGCTCATCGGAACAGGGTTCTTTTTTCTCAAAGCCTTCTTTTTCGTGTTCCTCTTTATTTGGGTGCGATGGACCATCCCACGCTTTCGTTACGACCAACTGATGAATATCGGCTGGCGGCGTCTCGTACCTTTGGCGATGGCGAACCTACTGATTGCAGGGAGCTGGGTTTATTTCTCTTGAAGAAATGTGGGACTAACCCCGATGAAACAAAAACACCACAGCGAGATTAAGCGGTTCGCTAAACACTGTCGGTTGTTCTTTGCCGCATTGATCTTCTTTTCTCTCTCCCACTGCACAGGCGCGTTACAAAAATTCTTAGACGAAGATACGCCGCTCGTCTTGACAACAGTCTACAACACAGCAGACGACCCAACGTATAGCATGCAAGGAAGCACGCTTTCGTTTTCGATAACATTTCAAATCGATAGACGAGGAAAGTACCGCGTGTACCACGGCACGTCGTGCGAAACGGGTAAGGACCCGGCGGACTCTTCTCTGAGGGGCGCACTGGAAGCGAACGAAAACACGAGCGTTACTGTCACTCTCAAACTCGGCGATTTCGCAGCATACGGTCGTTCTGTTATTTTGTGCGCTGAAGACGTGGCTTCGTACCAAAAGAAATCCACCGTCTACAACGTCCTATTAAACGAAGGCTCGGGCACAGGCATTCCTTTTTCAAGCGCCCCTGCGGGAGAATTTGTGTTTTTTCAACCTGACTGGATTTCGGGCGATGCGAATAGAGGACTACCGTCTTCGGCATCTGCGGACAGTGCCAGAAGTCTGAGCCAGCAGATCGTTTTCATCGATCCGAACGACGACTATAAATTTAGGTACTTTGTCGCAGATAGCGCGAACCACCGCGTTCTGATTTTTCATACAATGCCCGTCGATTCTTCGGCGGCGGCAGATGTTGTGATTGGTCAAACCAATTTTACGGAGAATACAGAGAACGCAAACTTAGGGTTCGTTAGTGCAAGCGGATTCAAAACGCCTACAATGCTTGCCGTCTCTTCGACGGGTATTCTTTACATTGTCGACAAAGATAATAACCGTATCTTGGGGTATAATCAGATACCTAAAACCAGCGGGGCAGACGCAGACTTTGTTTTAGGGCAACCCAATTTCAGCGATAACATAATCAATAACCCGGCATTGTCGGCAGATAAGCGGTTTAACGCTCTCACAGGTGTCGGCATCTATCGCGGCAAACTCTTTGTCGCCGACCAAGCGAATAACCGCATTTTGGTTTTCAATACTCTACCCACGACAAATGCCCCTGCGGCTGACTGGGCAATCGGTCAGGGGAACACAACTTCGTCCGCAGTTGGAACTGACTACGAACTGTCGTCGAACTATCTGCGCAATCCGCAGGCGATCTACTTTCATGACGCAAAACTCTACCTCACAGACTATGGCAACCACCGCGTTCTCGTATATAATACAGTGCCCGCGGCAAGTGATGCACGGCCTGACTTCGTCATAGGCCATGCGTATTCTTGGGGGCTGTCGGCGAACTGCTCGATATCGGTAAATAACAAATGCTTCAACTTGCCGCAAATGGTTGCTGCACAAGGCTCAAAGCTCGCGATCGCCGATTTGGGGAATCACCGCGTTTTGTTTTTTGATTTACCGATCGTTGCGAATTTCGCGACGGCACAATATGTTCTCGGGCAAGCCGGGATGACGACCAACGGGGCAGCAACGTCGCAAGTGGGACTGAACCAACCGCGCTCAGTGGTTTTCGACGGAGATTACTTATGGATAACCGACGTAGAAAATAACCGTGTCGTCGTGCGGCAACTCCCGTATTGACTAACTATTTTACGCGCCGTTTCGTTCCCCTAAATGGGATTATGCCACAGCAAACACCCAAAGATATTAAGAAAATTGTGCTCGCTTATTCGGGCGGGCTCGACACCTCTGTCATTTTACACTGGATTAAGAAAACGTACAACTGCGAAGTGATAGCGTACTGCGCAGATATTGGACAAGAAGAAGAACTCCACGGCCTCGACGAGAAAGCGGCCAAAACCGGCGCTTCTAAAACCTATATAGAAGACTTGCGTGCAGAATTTGTCAAAAACTATGTGTTCCCCATGTTGCGCTCGTCGGCACTTTATGAAATGCGCTATCTCTTGGGGACCTCTATTGCAAGACCGCTCATCGCGAAAAGACAAGTAGAAATTGCAGAGAAAGAAAATGCTGACGCTGTCGCTCACGGAGCGACAGGCAAGGGCAACGACCAAGTGCGCTTTGAAATGGCGTTCATGGCACTCAATCCCAAACTTCAGATTGTCGCTCCTTGGCGCACATGGAGCTTCAAAGGCCGCGAAGATCTCATCCAATATGCGAAAGAAGAAAAAATCCCAGTCGTCGCATCGGCTGCGAAACCATATTCGATGGACAGAAACGCGCTCCACATTAGCTATGAAGGCGGTGTCTTAGAAGACCCGTGGAATGAATATAGAGAAGAAATGTTTCTTCTCACGAAGAGTGCAGTAAATGCCCCCGACAAGCCGACCGTCCTCGACATCGAATTTGTGGAGGGCGACGCTGTCGCCGTGAACGGGCAGAAGATGCAGCCGTTTGAACTTTTGATGCATCTGAACAAGGTGGGCGGCGAAAACGGCGTGGGGCGCATCGACATTGTCGAGAACCGCCTTGTCGGGATCAAATCGCGCGGCGTTTACGAGACTCCTGGCGGTACGATTTTACACCTCGCACACCGCGATCTCGAATCGATTACTCTCGAACGCAATTTGCAACACCTCAAAGACGAACTCTCTTTGAAATACGCAAAGCTCGTCTATAACGGCCAATGGTTTACCCCCGAGCGCGAGGCACTACAAGCGTTTGTCGACCAGACGCAGCGCGTTGTGACAGGGACGGTGAAGGTGAAACTCTATAAGGGCGCGGCACACGTTGTCGCACGTAAATCGCCCTACTCGCTTTATAGCCAAGCACTGGCGTCTTTTGAAAAAGAAGACCTCTACAACCAAGCAGACGCCGAGGGATTCATTCGCTTATTCGGACTCACTGCACAAAACGCTTACAAGAACTACAAAGAGAAGATCAGCTAACATGTCGAAGACGCAGACTTTCGTTTCTCCCGAAGCGTGGTACTCCTTGGAATACCCGCGTACGTGGGAGATGGAAGTCGTCGAAGGAATACCCAGCTTTTTTGACGGCATCTCTCCTTATGGCGGAGCTCTCCAACTTTTTGCGGCAAACCTATCGGGCACGGTCAACGAGAAAGCACTCAAGGAATCGCCGTTCTTGGCGGGCAAGACTCTAAAAGAGAAGCTCACGCTTTTTTTAAGCGCGCAGGGAATTAGCGGCGAAGGCTTACAATTTTTTGAACGCCACGGTGCGGCGATGGGCGCATGCGAGTACCGCTCGGATGGGCATTTTTATTTAGCACTCATGGGCGAGCGTGAAAGCATTTTTGTGTTAGCACTTTACAACTGCAAAGGCGAGGTCGAGCCAGAAGAAGCTGCGGCGGTCGGCGGCATTTTGCAGACTCTCAAAATTTTATAGTGGGATGGATTTGTTCTCCGTAACTTTTTGACTCAAAGACAATGCAATTTTTAGAAACCGTAACACCCAAGACGATCGGCCGCCTCACGGGGTTTAATGCGCTTTCGGGACTCGCAATCGTCGAAGGCAGCATGTACCTCATCGCCGACAACCGTGAGGAGCTTCTTCAAATTCCGGTTGAGAAAATAAATTTTGAAACTAAAATTCCAGGAAAGGCAATCGAGAAGAAAGCAAAGCCCGATCTGGAAAGCCTTTTCTTCGATGAGCCGCATGCGCGTTTGCTTGCCGTGCCGTCGGGTTCGACTCCCAACCGGAGAACAGGCAAAGCCTTCGCTCTGGACGGCACACTCCAGGACGCGATTGATTTCACTTTGCTCTTTGAACGCTTAACCGCAACCGGGATAGATACCACAGATTTTAATGTGGAAGGCAGCGCGCTGATTGCACCCTATCGTTACGTGCTGCTCAATCGTGGCAACGGCCCGGGTGGCAGGAATGGTTTTTGGATGGTCGAGGCCGAGAATTTTCCGCACAGTATTCGTTCGGTTGCGTGGCATGGCGTCGCGTTGCCGACTCTTGCCGGCGTGAGTTTACATTGGACCGACTGTAAAGTGAAGAATGGCGTGCTCTACTTTGCCGCTGCGGCGGAAGACACCCAGTCGGTTTATGACGACGGCGCGACGGTTGGGGCTGCGCTCGGGGCATTCGATCTCAAATCAAAAACCGTTCTGTGGATTGCTCCACTGTCCGTTGCACACAAGATAGAGGGCATTGAATTATTGCGCGAGAAGAACGGGGATCTGATTTTTCGGTGTTGTTCCGATCCCGACAGCGATACCCTACCCGGACTGGTTTTGGAAATTGAGGTTCGAGTTTAGGCCGGAACGCGTTCCAGCCGAGTCCATTTTGGTCTTTCCACGTTAGCGCACCTTTGGAGAATGCTTAGAAATTATGGCGGCACGGTTTACCCTCACTCAGAATTTTGCGGCGCATGTCGACAAGGTGCTTGCAGCCCGGGAGAGGCGTTTTGAAGACGTTTCCAAACACGACGGGCTTAAGAAACAAGATATTTTAGACAGGCACGAAGAAGGTTCGGTCATTGTCACCAAGCGGGCGTTTTCTCTTGCCGACAAATTGCCCGACGCGCTCAAGGCGCTCCTGCCGTCGAGTTTTTTGAAGCTCGTCGAGGTTGCCCGGTTTGACACCCAAACAAAAACAAACCGCTTCGAGGTTATCTTTGAAGAAAACCCCGACCGGCTACAAATGAAAGGAGAGACACACTACATCCACGAGAGCGAAACGAGCAGCCGGCGCGAATATAACATCAGCGTTAAAGTGAACTGGGCTCTCATTGGCGGCATGGTAGAAAACCAAATCGCATCTTCTTTTCGCAAAGGAATAGAAAAAGATTATGAAATCATCCAAGAAATCCTCAACAAAGACAAATAAACCGACAGACTCAAAAACTCCGCCGCCTCTGGGCATAATTACCAACCCGTACGCAGGCAAGAACGCGTCGCATTCTCACCGCGCCAAAGAGTTGGGGCGTATCATCGGGCCTTATGGCTGGGTGCGCGAGAGTCGCAACCTCGACCAACTCAAATCGATACTCTACGACTTTGCCGCGCACAAGGTTCCCTACGTCGTGTGCGACGGCGGCGACGGCACCGTCCATTGGATCATCAACACTTATCTTGAAGTCTTGGGAGACATACCGCTGGATGAGATCGAAGCGTCTCTGCCGATTTTTATTCCCACAAACGGTGGCACAATCGATTTCTTAGCGAAGAAAGTCGGCTCGTCGGGTGGAACGATCAAAATTTTGCGCAAACTCAAAAAACTCTTCGATGCGGAAACACTCCCACAGGTCACGTCGCTACGAACTTTTATGATGGAAGGGCGTTACACGCAAAAGCTCCACGGCGAGGCATACCGCAAGCTCGCTTTCTCGGGTGCGCTCGCAGGGTTCGCGCAAAAGTTTTTCAACAAGTATTACGAGAGCGGCAAACCTTCAATCAACACAGTCATCGAAGTCATTACAAAAACTTTTACATCGACTGCGTTCAAAGGATCCTGGTTTGAAGGGTATGTTCCTAAAGACGTGGCGAGCTACTCCAATGAAATTTTCGACCCAGTTCAAATCGACGTCGTCATCGACGGTAAGAGCGTCCCTTATGAACGGATTAACACACTCAACGTCGGTTCGATTGCGATTGAAATAAAAAGCCTCATCAAACTCTTCGCACGCGCAGACCAAGACCAGAAACTCCACATGCACGTAGGCTACCTCGAACCTTTCGAGGTCTTCGCAAATTTGCCGAATCTTTTTGCAGGCAACGATTACACGGGCAAAGAGCTCATCCAAACGACGGCAAACACAATCGAAATTGTTTCGCGAGAAAAAGAGGGATTAAACCCGTGCTTAGATGGTGAACTTTTCACAGGTATGGAAACAATGAACATCACGGTGGGGCCACACATCCGGTTTATGGGAGTGCGCGGCGTCTAATGCCGCATTCAGCACGCGAGCCGAAATTTTCTCTGCCCGATAATTTTATTTGGGGGGCCGCAACCTCGGCCTATCAGATCGAAGGCGCGCACGACAAAGACGGCAAGAGTGCCTCTATATGGGATGTCTTTACTCGGAAGCGCAGAAAAATTCGCGGCCGCGAAAACGGCACCATTGCATGCGATCACTACAACCGATTCCAAGAAGACGTAAACCTCATGGCCGAGTTGGGGCTTTCGGCTTACCGCTTTTCGCTCTCTTGGTCAAGGCTCATCCGTGAAGACGGGAGCGTTGAACCGAGGGGTTTTGATTTTTACAAACGCCTCTTGGATGCGCTCCACGCAAAAAATATCCGCCCGTTCGTCACACTCTACCATTGGGATTTACCGCAGTACCTGCAAAAACGCGGTGGGTGGGCGAAGCGTGAAATCATCCACGAATTTGCAAGATACACCGAGGCTGTGACTGAACACCTGGGTGGTTTAATCGACAACTACATCGTTTTGAACGAACCGATGGTTTTTTTGATTTTGGGCTATCTCTTGGGGGCCCACGCTCCCGGAAAAAGGTCGCTCTCAAAATTCTTTGCAGCAAGCCATTACGCGCTCTTGGCGCAGGCAGAAGCGGCGCGCAGCTTGCGTGCCGCGCAACCCAAGGCGCAAATCGGAACGAGTATTTCAACAACCGCAGTTTATCCGCGGAGCGACTCGGAGCGCGACATCCAAAGTGCCGAGCGCTTCGACACTCTTTACAACACCTTTTACACCGAGCCTGTCTTGGGTAGAGGCTACCCCACGGCCAAGTTTTCAACGCTCAAGCGCATTGAAAAATATATCCAAGAAGGCGACATGGAGAAGCTCCGGTTTGATTTCGACTTCTGGGGGATTAACAACTACACGCGCAAAATTGTTCGCTACTCGCGCTGGGTGCCTTATGCGCATTGGCGCGAGTTGCCGACCCACCACGAAGCCCTCACCAACTCGCTGGGTTGGGAAGTCCATAGCGAGGGACTTTATGATCTCCTCAAAAAATTTTCTGCGTACAAAGAAATTCGTAATCTAATCGTGACGGAAAACGGTTTTGCCGCAGAAGACCAACTCGTCGCCGGACGCGTTCAAGACAAAGAACGCATCGCGTATTACAAAGACTATATAGCGCAAGTGCTGCGCGCCAAGAACGAAGGAGTCAACGTGACGGGTTATTTTGCGTGGTCCCTCCTCGATAACTTCGAGTGGGCAGAGGGTTATGCTGCCCGCTTCGGTTTAGTCCACGTCGACTACTTGACGCAAGCGCGCCGCATCAAAGATAGCGGCTATTGGTACCGCGATTTTATTGCAGGCAAAGAGGCGCTTTGAAAAACGACGCTTCTTCTAAGATTCTTTTTTTCGTGCGGTAAAAATCCCTTTAAGCCCGGCAGTCACCGCCTCGGCGCCTTGTTGCAACCGCTTTTGCGTCTCGCGCATGCGCTCGACTACCGGCAGGTGTTGCATCTTGGCTGACCAGTCGTTATATTGCGATTCAAACTTGATGAGACTCTGTTCAAATTTGTCGATAGCCTTCTGCACGCTTTCCGTATCCTCTTCCTCGAAATTCCCGAATTCGTATTCGACAATGTCTTCTCGTACCTTTCCCTTGGTGAGAAGATGCATCTCCACCTCAAAATATTTTTTGATGAGAGAAAACCTTCCCTCTTTTGCGAGACGCCGAATGCTCACCTGCAACGAAGTTGACTTGAGCACGTGGAGCGAGCGGAAAACAGAAGCGCGCCCGACTAAGTCGTGGTCTTCTGCTAAGCGCAAACTCTCGTCGAAACCGCCGATGCGGTCGAAGAGACGGCGCGTAATAAAGATGCAGAACCCGGCGGCGCGGGGGTTATTGTTTACGCTCATCTTCACAGTCAGGTTGGTGAAAGCAAAAAGAATTTTATCGAGCCTCAAATTCGACATCGGGTAAAAGACGCATGTCGCCAAATCGATAAACTCCTCGTCCATTTCGCGCACAGCCTTCGCCAAAAAATCTTCGGGCAGCACGACATCGGCATCAAAGAAAAAAAGATAGTCGCCATTCGAGGCGGCCGCGCCTCGGTTGCGCCCCACTCCCGGCATGCCCCCATCGACGACGCGTGCGCCAAAAGATGTTGCGATAGGACGCGTCTGGTCTTTTGACCCGGCGTCTGCCACGAGAATTTCAAAATCGCGGAAAGTCTGTTTTTTAAGCGATTCTAAGAGGTTTGGTAAATCCTTCTCTTCATTGAGTGTGGGAATGACAACACTGACGCGCATTTTTTCCATAGAGCAGAGGAGACGAGTAAAGGTAGTCTGTCATCCGTTTTTTGTAAGAGGCTCACGATTTGTTCGACACATGCGCCGCACTTGTCGATAATAAATTATGCCCTCGAACGCGCCTTACCGCCGCCGTAATCGCTCCACCTTCGCAGCGCTCTTTTCGTTTGCAACTCTTCTCTTCTTTATTGCATGTTCGCCGAACGGCCGATTGCCGCAAAACTCGGTCCTGCGGCCCCACAAAGCGCCTGCCGCACAAAGCGAGTCTGGGCGAGCAGGGCTCACGGTACGCGTTAAACTGTACCGTGGCGAAGCGTTGAGCGTCAAGACCGACGGCTTTACCTTCACGACTAAGCGGTACAGCAGAAATGGGAGCGGTGACTTTGCTTTCACGGAGCCGGGGCTTCTCACCCCTAAGAAATCTTTTGTTTTACGATCGCGCCGTTACTCAGGCTCGCTCGAAGCGATACGCGAAGGAGGACGCTGGCTTTATGTAAACCACGTTCCGCTCGATTCTTACCTTACTTCTGTCGTCAGCCACGAGATGAGTCCACTTTGGCATAAAGAAGCACTCAAAGCTCAAGCAGTCGTTGCACGCACTTACCTACTCGTCAAAATTAAAGAGCGCGCGGGCAAGTACTACGACGTCGACACAACGACAAATTTTCAAGTCTATGGTGGAATCAGTAAGTACGACGATAATGCGCGCAGAGCTGTCGAAGAGACCCAAGGCGAAGTCTTATACTATCAAGGCGAACTCGCTCAAACTTTTTTCCACTCCTCGTGCGGCGGCACTCTCGCTTCTGCCGGCGAAGTTTGGGGAAAAGACATCGCCTATCTGCGCGTCCATAATTCTCCGTATTGTCAAACTGCACCCGTATATAAATGGAAAGTCACTTTGCCTTTCAAAGAAATCGGGCGACGACTTGCAATCAAAAATGTCAAGAGCGTTACAGTTCTCGACCGCACCGACTCCAAGCGCGTAAAAACATTGAAGATTGTAACGAGCCGAGGCGTTAAGAAAATTCCTGCTGGAAAATTCCGCACGATGCTCGGAGCCATCAAAGTGAAATCGACATTTTTCGGTATCGCCCGCAAAGGGAATGCAGTAGTCCTCACCGGCCGTGGCTTTGGGCATGGTGTCGGCATGTGCCAGTGGGGAGCGAAATTCCAAGCCGAGAAAAAAGGACAAAACTACAGAACAATTTTAGAGCACTATTTTCCGAAAACAACGATTCGTTTCGCACAGGATTACAACGTATAGCCATGACAACGACACAGAAGAAAAAAAACAGCCCGCAAAAAAAACGGCCCACTACAAGAGTAAGAAAGACAGTCGTGACGAGCCCTCCCCCCACCGAGCCGGTGCCGTTTGTGCCTTACCGTGCGCCTGTCGCGCTCGCGGCCCTTCCGCAGGTCAGTTGGTATGAAACCATCGCAACCGGTTTCTTCTCAGGCTATTTGCCGAAAGCGCCGGGGACGTGGGGCTCATTTTTCGCCGCTGTCTTTTTTTTCGCAACAGTGCGGTACATACCACATCAAGGCGGGTGGCAGGTGGGCTCGATCTTCTTCTCGTGGTGGGCATTTGTCTTGGCAAGCCTTGCAACCGTTGTGGGAATTATCGCATCGGAACGCCTGGCCGCCG
>CAUJII010000014.1 GCA_963205035.1 Spirochaetota bacterium | reverse complement strand
GAGCGACCGATCTACGGCCTCAACGACCGTGTTATCCAGCTTGCGGGGGCATGCATCGGCGTAGACAGCGACTCGAATGAAAACAGCACGTATTTTTGCTCGGCTTCGAGTGCGGGGGTAAGTCGCGCGGCAGCGGATATGGGGTTGAGCCTCGGCACCGGCAAGGCGGCATGGCGGGCTTTCCCAAAAGGTGGACTGACACCGGCGGCGGCGAATACGGGTTGGTAAGGGTTTTCTGCGGATAGCTATGGAATTCCGCATCTCAGAGGGCTCGCTGGGATAGCTATGGAATTCCGCAGCTCTGAGGCCTCGCTGGGCTAGCTATGGAATTTCACAGCCCAGAGCACTCGCTGGGATAGCTATGGAATTTCACAGCCCAGAGCGCTCGCCCGACTAACTATTCAGGTGCCTCAAAAGGAGAAACAAAACATTCGTTCACTATTAAACTGGCCCTCGCGTTGCTAATCCCACAATCTCTATATGGAATACTATGCGTTTTTTTACCGCAATACTTGCGTTCGTTGTCATCGTGCCGGCATTTGCCGACGGTGAAATAACCTTTAAGATCGGGGAAAAAAACTATGAACTCACGGGCGCGCAGGCGACGCTCGTGAAGCGCAACGGAAAGACGCAGTTTATCTTAGGCGTGAGGGATTTATCGAAGAGAACGCAGTTCATGCTGACGGCGGAGCTCGACGCCCCTCTCACAGCCCCGATTGAGATTTCGACCAAGACGACATCGCTTTCTGCGGTGATTGTCAACATGCAGGGATTTTATACCGTCGTTCCCTCAGTGACTTTTTCAAAAGACGACTTTATGCGCTACACCTATAAAGAAGAATACGAAACGGGTGAGATGGAAGACGACCCCACAGACGACGGTACCGGTCACATCAAAGAATGCAGACAGAATCGCCTTGCACATGCGTGTAAAGAGCTTCTTCACTCAAAGCGCCGCAAACGGCCTAAGAAGCGCGTGCGCTACGTTAAACGCCCACCCACATGGGTCGGCAAAACCCGCACTGAACGCTTAGAAAGCGGCGACGGCATCGCGCGCGAACAGAGCTATGACAACACCGTGTTCTTGGTTCGGCTGACGCCACAGATTGCGCAAGGTAAAGTCGTTTCCGTTTCGGGCACGTTCGGGGGAGTTCTCCTCTATGGACAAGGTCTCAAACAGCAGACACCCGTTCCACTGAATGCAGGCTCTTTTTCTGTTCCCGTAAAAGTATTACCTTAGGAATTTAGGCTGAAGCCTCGCGCAAGCGACGCGCAAAGATCATTTTTTCTAACGGTTTGCCCACGCAAATTGGAAGCCCTACCCGCAAATTGATTATTCCTGTATCGGCCATTTCGCTCTCTCGAAGTGGTAGCATAAGCTATGGATAAAATCCGCATCACAGGGGCGCGGGAACACAACCTCAAGAATATCTCACTCGAAATTCCCCGAGAAAAACTCGTCGTCATCACAGGTCTTTCAGGCAGCGGCAAGAGCTCTCTTGCATTCGACACAATTTATGCCGAAGGGCAGCGCCGCTACGTCGAGTCGCTCTCGTCTTATGCTCGGCAGTTTTTGGGGCAGCTCGAAAAGCCCGACGTCGATTCGATCGAAGGGCTTTCGCCTGCAATTTCAATCGAGCAGAAGACGACTGCGCGCAACCCGCGTTCGACAGTCGGCACGGTCACAGAAATCTACGACTACCTGCGCCTTCTCTTTGCGCGGTTAGGCGAGCCGCACTGTCCCGAATGCAATGCAAAGCTCGAAGCGCAGTCTATTGACACAATGGTCGCGCATGTCTTTGGGATTTTCGATAGAAAGCCCCAAACAGAAAATATCCGCGCACAAATTCTCTCTCCCATCGCGCGGAGCAAGAAAGGCGAGTTCAAAGATGTCTTTGAGAGAATAAGACGCGACGGGTTTGTGCGCGTGCGTGTCGATGGGCAGGTGAAAAGTCTCGACGATGAAATCAATCTCAAGAAAAACATTAAACACGACATCGACATTGTCGTCGACCGTCTTGTGCTCGAACGCAAGAACCTCGCAGAACAACGTATGCACCTCGCGGGGTCTTTAGAGCTCGCTCTAAAGCAGGCTTCCGATTCGCAACAAGCGAGTATTCTTTTTGAAGACGAAGAAGGCAACACGAGCGAAGAGAGCTTCTCTGCAAAACTCTATTGCTCTCGGTGTAATTTGAACTTTCCGGAAATTACACACCGGCTTTTTTCGTTTAACTCCCCCGACGGCGCGTGCGAGAACTGCGGCGGCCTCGGCAGCATGTTGGAGTTCCACCCCGACCGGCTCATCACCGACGATGAGCAGACGGTGTCAGACGGCATCGGTGATGGGTTGGGTTTTGCAGGCGACGCATATTGGTACCGCGCATCCATCGACGCTCTTCAGAAAAAATTGGGATTTAGTCCGAACACCGCGTGGCGTAAATTACCAAAAAAGACTCTGCACACTATTCTCTATGGCGACAAGACGATGAAGCTCGACTACGAATGGAAGGGCACAGACAGCACGTATCAATTTTCGCGGGGCTACGAGGGAATTATACCCAACCTACGCCGCCGTTACATGCAGACTCAATCGGAAAGCATGCGCCAGAAGATGGAGCAGTACATGGAAGACCTACCCTGCCCCGTCTGCAAAGGCAAGCGCTTAAAACCTGTCGCTCTTTCGGTAACTCTCAAAGGCAAGAATATCGCTGAAACGACGGCGCTCACGTTAGAGGCCGCACAAGCGCATTTTCAGAAAATGGTTTTTACAGCGACGGAGAAAGAAATCGCAAAGCAAGCGATGAAAGAAATTTTCGACAGGCTGCGCTTCTTAAACTCTGTCGGTGTAGGTTACCTCACCCTCGACCGCATTGCGGGTTCGCTCTCGGGCGGCGAGGCGCAGCGGATAAGACTGGCGACACAAATCGGTTCTGCGCTCATGGGGGTCTTATACGTCCTCGACGAACCTTCGATTGGACTCCATCAAAGCGACAACGCAAAGCTCATCGCAACGCTCAAGGGTCTGCGCGATCTCGGAAACACGATTATCGTCGTCGAGCACGACGAAGAGACAATGCAAGAAGCAGACTTCATCGTCGACATGGGGCCTGGCGCAGGCAGGCATGGCGGGCAAGTTGTCTTTGCGGGGACATACCCACAACTTACGAAAGCCAAAAATTCTCTCACTGCAGACTATTTGACCGGTAAGAGACAAATTGAAACGCCCCACGAACGCCGTAAAGGAACGCTTGAAAGCATACGCGTTTTGGGCGCCGAAGAAAACAATCTCAAGAATATTACCGTCGAGTTTCCTTTAGGAGTACTCACCGTCGTGACGGGGCTTTCGGGGAGCGGTAAGAGCTCTCTCGTCAATGAAATTCTTTTTAAGGGGATTAACAAGAAGCTCATGGGTGCCTCGCAGCTACCCGGCAAGCACAAAGCAATCCAAGGCGTCGAGCATATCGACAAAATTATCAATATCGACCAAAGCCCGATCGGACGCACGCCACGCTCAAACCCTGCAACGTACACAGGCGCTTTCACTCCCATCCGCGAGCTTTATGCGACGCTCCCCGCAAGCCAGATGCGTGGGTATAAGCCGGGACGTTTTTCTTTCAACGTCGAAGGCGGCCGGTGTGAAGCGTGCGCTGGCGACGGACTCAAAAAAATTGAAATGCATTTTTTGAGCGATGTGTACGTCAAGTGCGAAGTTTGCAACGGCAAGCGGTATAACCAAGAAACTCTCGAAGTCCGTTTCAAGGGAAAAAATATTTACGAGACTCTCGAAATGCCGATTGAAGAGGCCGTCCAATTTTTTGACGCAATCCCTGCAATCCATGCGAAACTTCAGGCTCTCTTCGACGTGGGGTTGGGATATGTCAAATTAGGGCAAGCCGCGACAACGCTATCGGGTGGAGAGGCGCAGCGGGTAAAGCTTGCAACCGAGCTCTCGCGGCGTTCCACCGGAAAAACGCTCTACATTCTCGACGAGCCGACGACGGGTCTCCACTTTGAAGACATCCGCCTGCTCATGAACATCCTCACGCGCTTTGTGGGCGAGGGAAACACCGTCATAGTCATCGAGCACAACATGGATGTCATCAAGTGCGCCGACTTTATCATCGACATGGGACCCGAAGGCGGCGACAAGGGAGGCAGTGTCGTTGCGACGGGCACGCCTGAAGAAATAGCGAAAACGAAAAACTCTCTCACGGGACAATTCTTGAAACGGTGGCTAAAGCCCGCTTCAAAATAAACTACCCTGCTCTTTGTGGGATCTCTCCTTCTTCTGTTTCACGCTTCCCGTGGTGGGCATAATAATCCCCGATTTTTTTTCGAGGTCTTTCAAAATTTGAGCTGCACGCTCGGTGACGCTCTTCGGCATACCCGCCATTTCTGCGACATGGATGCCGAACGATTTTTCTGCGACACCTTCGATAATTTTTCGCATG
>CAUJII010000013.1 GCA_963205035.1 Spirochaetota bacterium | reverse complement strand
GTTTTTGAAAAAAAACTCGAATTTTGTGAGAAAAAAACACGGTTTCTGGGTATTTAATATATAGAGGGAGAGTAACTCTATGGAATATCATCAGACATCCGTTTCGCTGCGCGAGAAGTCGTATCGCCGACTCAAGGCTGCACAGCTGATTCTTGCCCGCCATGGGATCCACTGGGGCGAGGGCGAAATTATTTCGCGGCTCTGCAAAGAGACTGTGTTACGCTGGCGCTCCGGCGGTGCTTGGACAGTGTCTGCACGTCGGTACAATGTAAAGGCTGACAAGGTTAAATACGTCATCAGACCGTGGCGAGTCGACAAGAACTTGTACGGCGTGCTTTGGCAGCGGACGATTCATTCGGGCGAGTCGGTCTCGCGGTTCGTCGACTTCGCGATTCGGGTGTTCATGCCGCGGTTCGTTGAGATGTACCTGCATTCGCCCCGGCACGGGTCGGCGTTCTCAGCGCGGAATCATCACTTCTGGGCAGCGCGGTATGCTCGGCGCAAAAGTTCTCCTGACTATTTTATTAACTACCAAAAAGTAACTGAAAAAAATGAGAACGGCGGGCTCGAAACGGCTCGAAAGGCCATCCTCATCGCGAAAAAAGGCCTGTCGTACGCTGAATACACCCACTGCCTACGAACGTGCATATAGCGCGTGGTTTTTTTAGCGGCGTGTGTCCACTCTCAGCCTTGCGGCGTGCACGGTGACAGGAGGTCATGTGCTACGCCGCCGACAGTGATGTCGTCTTCGCGGCGTGCATCGGTTCATCCCCTTTTGCGCTCGTGCGCCCGGAACCTCGGCATAAGCAGCAAGGAATCGTTAGCTGACGTTTCCTTGCACTGACAACTTGCCGGACAGTATGTTTTTTTCTATCTTACCAATAATGGTTGTTGTGGCCGAAAACTCTCTAAAAAAAGATCTTGGTTTTCGTTTGGAGAATACATACTCCCAGCTGCCGGCTCTATTTTTTGCGCGGATTCATCCCACAAAACGCGAAAAGACGCAGTTGGTTTATCTCAACGAGGCGTTAGCGCGGGCGTTAGATCTAAACTTAGCTGCTGCGCCCCAAGAACTGCTCGCGCAGATATTTAGTGCTTCAGAATTAATCGAGGGTAGAGACCCCATCGCGACGGCGTATGCTGGCCACCAGTTTGGGCATTTCACGATGTTGGGCGACGGCAGAGCGCTTCTCTTAGGCGAGCATGTCACAAAAAACGGCGAGCGTTTCGACATCCAACTCAAGGGCAGTGGCGAGACGCCGTTTTCAAGGCGAGGGGATGGCAAGGCTGCGCTGGGGCCCATGCTTCGGGAATGCCTCATCGGCGAGGCGCTTTTCCATTTGGGAATTCCTACAACGCGCGCTCTGGCTCTAGTGCAAACCAACGAGCCTGTGTACAGAGAAAGAGAGCTTCAAGGCGCAATCTTGACGCGTGTCGCACAAAGTCACCTGCGTGTCGGCACTTTTGAATATGCGTACGCACACTCGCACCACGCAAAAAATACGGCAGCACTCAAAGCGCTTGCGGATTATTCTATCCACCGCCATTATCCCGAGTGTGCAGACAGAGATAATCCATACGTCGCTTTCTTCGATGCGGTTGCCGAGCGGCAGGCCAAACTCATTGCACTCTGGCAGTCTGTGGGATTTATACACGGCGTCATGAACACCGACAATATGTCGATTGCGGGCGAGAGTCTGGACTTCGGCCCTTGCGCTTTCATGGATAGTTATGACCCACAAACGGTTTTTAGTTCGATCGACACGCACGGCCGTTACGCGTACCACAACCAACCGCGTATGGCACTCTGGAATTTGACGTGCTTTGCAGAGACGCTTCTCCCATTTTTTTCTGAAAGCGAGGATGAGGCATTAGAAATTGCGAAAGCGCACATCGAGGCCTTCCACACACGCTTCGAGTCGCATTGGCAAAATACAATACGCCAAAAAGTGGGACTTTCCGCACCCCACGAAAAGGATGCCGAGCTTATTCACACTCTTCTGGGTCTCATGCAAAAACACCAGGCCGATTTCACAAACACTTTCCGTTTTTTGGCGCGGAGTATTTCGGGTCTACCGAACACCCCACCTCTTGCAGGCACCGAGGCGTTGGCTATAGCTATGGATTTTCAGAGCTGGCATAGCACTTGGCTTAAGAGACTCGAAGCTGAGAAAAAGTCGCTTTCTGAAATTGCGCGTGCGATGAATTCGATAAATCCCGCAGCGATTGCGCGTAACCAAAAGGTCGAAGAGGTGCTCGAAGCGGCAGAGAAGGGCGACTTCGCACCGTTCAAGACGCTCCTTAAAGGATTAGAGCGGCCTTTTGAAGAGAGCACAGCCAATTTGGCGCTGCGCCAGTGGGATCAATCCCCCATGGGCTACCGCACATTCTGTGGGACATAATTTTGTTTTACGTTTGAACTTGCTCTCGTCTAAGGAACACAATGTGGGAAAAGCTTAAAGCTCCTATTACGCCCGTGCGCGTGTTCCTTTGGTTTCTCTATACCGCGCTCCACGTAGCGCTCGTTATTGGAACGCCGTATTTTTTTTGGGGGCCCGACACAGTTTCTCTCTTTTGGCCGGCAGCCGGGGTCGCTGTTGCGTTTATTTTGATGGGCGGCTGGTGGTTCGTCGCGGCGACAGTGGTAGCTGCGGGTATCGAAACCTTCTTTATCTCAGGGACAGTCTTGACGCAAGTTTTCTTTGCTGCGGCTACGATTCTCGAAGCGTCTCTCGTTTTGCCTCTGCTTCGCCTTATGGCCAAGATCGATATTGCGTTCGTGCGTATGCGCGATTATGGCCGTTTTCTGGCCTTCGCTGTTATCTTGCTTCCGCTGCCGTCTGCTGTTTTGGGTGCACTGGGTGTTCAAGCAAGTGGAACGGCGTCTGTGCCTTTCGTACGCCTTGCACTCGAATGGTGGATGGGCGACTCGTTGGGGATTCTTCTCATCGCGCCGGCCATTCTTGTGTGGAGAAACCCGTCGATGGTGCGCGTCACGACACTTAAAGTTCTCGAAATGCTCGCGGTCTTTGCTCTGACTTTCGCTTTAACGTATGGACTCTTTCATAGCGATCGTTCGGTCGCGCAAGAATCGTATGCATTTCTTTTATTCATTTTTGTTTCGTGGGCTGCTGTGAGCTTCGGTCGGCATGGCACACTGCTTTTGACAACGGTGATTGTCGGCTTTACTTTGGTGAGCATCGCTCTTTACCGCCAAGCGCTTGGAGCCAGCGCGCTGCATTTTGGTTATATCTGGGTGCTCATTGCAACACTCTCTGCGGTGGGCATGTCGCTCGCAGTCGTTTTTAGTGAGAAGCGTTTAGTTCTGAGGCGCAACGAAGAGCTCTTGAGTGCGTACCGCTTAGAAGAAAAACGCAGAGAAAGCGCCGACAAATCCCTCAATCAAAAAAAGGTGGATTACGAACGGCTCGTCGAAGCGGCGACAGAGGGCGTTTGGGTCACCGACAGGGAAGGCACGACGACATTTTGTAACGAGCGCATGGCACGCCTTCTGGGCTATACCGTGCAAGAGATGCAAGGCACTTCGTTCTTAGATTATCTCGTCGAAAAAGAACCCAAAGAAAAAAGTATTCTCTTCGAGCGCCGTGTTCGCGGTGAAAAGTTTATACGCGAACAAGAACTTTTAAGTAAGAATAAGCGTGTTGTGTGTACGCTGATGAGCACAACGCCGCTTCAAGATCTCGAGGGGAATGTTGCCTCTGTGCTCAGTCTCGTGACCGACATTTCTGAGCGCAAAAAAACTGAACTCTTGCTCAAAGAAAGCGAAGAGCGGTATAGCAAAATTGTCGAAAAAATTAGTGACGGCGTTTTGATCCACGAGGCGGGCACGATTGTGTATGCAAATCCCGCCGCAGCAGAACTTTTCGGCGAGAAGGATTCCCGCCGCCTTGTGGGGCTCAATGCGTTGAGTTTTACACACCCCGAAGACCAAGAGGTTTTAGGTGCGCGCATGCAAGAGCTCTTGAAGAGCGGCATAGGCACTTTTCTACCGACGATCAGACAGCGCATTATCCGAAAATCAGGGCAGGTCGTTTATATCGAATCGATGTCAGCGCTCATATCTTACCAAGGGCGGAAGGCTTTTTTAGTTATTGGTCGGCGTGTTTGATTAGATGATAAAGTCGATGACCAATAGGTCATCGGCCCGTAAATTAGATGATAAAGTCGATGACCAGTAGGTCATCGGTCTACAGATTAGATGATAAAGTCGATGACAGATTCCATCTCTTTCGATGGGCGGGTGTGGCTCGTCGCCTTGTTGTAAACGACAGAGTAGGGCAAGACGCTTTCGACAATCCACGTATTGCCGCCGATGACAGAGTGGCGGCCAATGACCGTCTTGCCTCCCAAGATGGTTGCGCCTGCATAGATGACGACACCTTCTTCAATCGTCGGGTGGCGGCGTGTCGACGCGAGAGACTTGTCAACAGAAAGAGCACCGAGAGTCACCCCTTGATAGATTTTCACATTGTCTGCAATGATCGATGTTCCCCCGATGACAATCCCTGTGCCGTGGTCCATGAAGAATGACTTGCCAATCTGTGCCCCAGGGTGGATGTCGATGCCCGTTTTTTCGTGCGCGTGTTCGCTAAAAAGTCGCGGTAGCACGGGAATTTTCTCGACTTCAAAATAGTGCGCGATGCGGTGGACTGCGATTGCGAAAAAACCGGGGTAGGCTAAGAGCACCTCTTGAATGCTTTGTGCAGCGGGGTCGCCTGCATACGCCGCTTCTGCGTCTTGCCAGAGAGTGTCGTAAATTCTGGGAAGTTCTTTTGCAAAGAAAGTTTCACTGAGTGTGGCGGCTTCTTTTTCGCTTTTGACGAACGGATGGACTAAGGCTTTGAGGAGTGTTGTCAGTTCTGCGAGTTTATTTGAATACGCAGAAGGGGTTTCAAACTCGCTGCCATCGTTGTGAAAAAAGAGGAAATCTAAAAGTGCACCGATAAAAAAACCGGCCTCGTTCTTGCCGGGCATGGGGATGCTAAAAACGGGGCCGCGCGCCCGCATTTTTTCGAGAAGAGCAACTTCCATTACTTTGTCAAAAAGTGCGTGAGCTCGATGGCGATACGGTCGATCGCAAATTCGAGATAATCTCTATCTTTAATACGGTTTTTATATTCGTGGATGCGCGCTTCGGTCGATGAAAATGACCGGCGCCCTAATTCTGTCGTTTTGGGCAGATTTCTTCTGCCCTTATTCGCTAATCTGCGAGCCATAGTTACTTCCTTGTAACAGGGACTGCGGTTCAGATACATAAAGTATCTATTGGGGCAATCCCATACCTTAATGGGCCATCCTTGGCCACAATATATCATCGTCGAAGTATAAAAAATGCTAAAGACTTTTTTCAAAGGGCGTGGGATAAATCAGGTGGGGTCACGGCGAAAAATTTTGCCGCATTTTAGAATGGCTACCCATGAAAATCACGAGCAGGTTGCAAACCGTTATGCGAGGCTTTTCTAATAGGAAAAGCCGGCGCTCGTGATTTTCTAAAGGCTCTAAGGCAAAATTTTTTGCAAAGCGTAAGGATAAACACCTGATTTATCCCACGCCCCTTTCAAAAGGCGTTACGCTTGACGGGCTGTTCAATTTCTCCAATTGACAGGCGACATAATCATAATGAAGAACAATTTTGCATTAGACCCTATCTTGACGAATAAAGACGACTCTGACCCGATTTTGGAGTATAAAAATATTGATACGTCAACGTTGGCTCTCCGCCGGGCCCATTTGGGCAAGATTCCATTTTTTCAGGCGACCTCGGTCGATTTGGTTGCTTATTCAATCCACACTTTAGACCGCATGCGCGAGCAAAAACGGCAATCGACGCGGGAGTTTGGGCCCCAAGTCGTTCTGCCATTCGATCCTTACCGTTATGTTTGGGTCCGTTTCCGCAAACGCATGCTCGCTCTGGCAGACGACGCGTTCATCAACCTGCCCGATGGCGCAGGAATGCAATACATGGCGCGTGCGTTGGGGCATGAGATTCCCGAACTGATTTCGATGGTCGGCTACGCGATGAATCTCATCCGCATCGCACATGCGAAAGAGTACACTGTTTTCTTGCTGGGCTCCAAAGACGAGGTTTTAGAGAAACTCTATGCAAACTTTCGCAGGTCTTTTACAGGCTTGCGCATCGTCGGCCGCCACCACGGCTACCTTCGAGGAGCCGTCGCCGAGCGCGTTCTCGAAGCCGTACGTAAAACCGATCCGCACATTCTTTTTGTCGGCATGGGCTATCATCGAGGCATGCGTTGGATTGAGGAAAACCGCGCCCACTTGGGCGACCTAATTGTAGTCAACGTCGGCGGGGCATTCGATACGTTGGCGGGTACGCGCAAGAAAGCCCCCGACTTTATGGCGTCTGCCGGGTACACTTGGCTTTGGCGCACTCTCAACAGACCCTACCGTTGGCATAGGTTGGTCTTGGTCGCGTATTGGTTCTTAGAGACGATGTATTTTCGTTTTTTCAAGCGGAAGAAAGCCTAAACTCAAAGCATAAAAAATTTTTTACAGCACAAAAGCCTACCATAATTGAGTCGATGGCTTTCGTCTTGCGTTATCTGTCGTTGGGGGCTCTTGTCCTGTCGTTTTCTCAATGCATAGAACCCCGAATGCCGGTCGATACAGACTTTGGGCAGCTTAAGAAATTTTTCCCGATAGACCCGGTTTCGTGGGCCAGGCACCACACCGAAATGCCGCAGTTCACACAGACCGAGCAGACGCAGCTCCTGGCATGGCTTTCGGAAGGAAAGATTGAAACCAACCCGCAAGAGCAAGCAACCGATTTTGCGTACATCAACTCTCTCGAAAAATTTCTCGAAACGGGAGA
This sequence comes from Spirochaetota bacterium, assembly GCA_963205035.1. GTDB lineage: Bacteria > Spirochaetota > Leptospiria > Turneriellales > Turneriellaceae > Turneriella. The sequence goes on along the minus strand of CAUJII010000013.1, from coordinate 40,419 downwards.
AAAGGCCGACAAAGTTACCGTCTTAGAGAAAGTACCTATTGAGCGCTTAGAAGAGCTCGTCCCGACGCAGCGCGATCTTTTCTGGGGGAATGTCGCGCCGAAGGTGATAGCGTCTCTTACGTCTGAAACCAAATTCAACGCGTGTTCGGGAAAGATTCTGACGGCATTCGACTCGGGGAAGTATTACATCCTCGACGGGCACCACCGTTGGGCCGCGTGTAATTTCCTGCGCCACTTCGTCGGGCATGCAGAAGACTATAAGAAGGCCGCAAAACCGTTTCGTTTTTTTGAGGAGAGAAAAATCTATAATCTCTTGGTCGATATAGCGAAAGAGAAGAGAGCAATCCCACTCCATATTGAAGTGCAGGCATTAGTGGGTAACCCCCAGGGGATTGCACGCGTGCTTTTCGAGAGTGCCAAATTGGGCCACGGGCGTTTCGAGCGCATTCAAGAAAAGGAAGATATGAGCGCTTTGACGACCTACCTCAAAAGCACCATGCTTTTAGACAGCACGCTTTGGCAGTGGCTTTTTTTCTCGCTTTCTCTGATGGGATGCCTCTTGGGTGCGCGGCTTCTCATCATGCTTCTGAGGCGGCGTGAAAAAAAATCTGCCAATGAGAGCATCCAGTTTTCGCTTCTCGCCGCGACGTTAGATACCCTGCGAAAATATATTTATGTCTTGGCCTTTCTCTTTGGAGTAAAACTCGGTTTGCGTTTTTTGACTCCGCTCGATTTTGTAACCGATACGATTAAGGCAGGGCTTGCTATTGCAGTCATCTGGCTCTCGACAATTCTCGCCGCGCGTATTTTCCAACGCTTGATGCTCCGCTGGCAAGAAAAAATTCTTGCGCAAGAAAGGCACACAGAGATAACGCATCTGTTTCCACTCCTCATCCGCACGGGGAAATTCCTTCTCTATTTTTTAGGCTTTCTCGTTGTTTTAGACCGCGTGGGTTACAATATCTACTCTGCGATTGCGGGGTTGAGCGTCGGCGGTTTTGCGCTTGCGCTTGCAGGGCGCGAGGCGATTAGCCATCTCTTTGCGGGAGTTTCTCTCTATCTCGACAAAGTTGTTAAAGAGGGGGATTATCTTCTTCTGCCGCCGCCACAATCGACTTGGGGCCGCGTCATGCAAGTGGGTTTGCGCTCGACGACAATCCGTACAAAGCATAATAGTATTTTGATTGTTCCGAACTCGCTCCTTGCGAATAACCAAGTCGAGAACATTTCGATTGGCGGACGCAAGCGCTTATACAAAGGGAAAATTTTTCTCGATTCTGCGACAACCGCCGCGCAATTAGAAAACACACTCGAGGCCGTCCGTGGGATTTTGGCGAGCCAACCGAATGTCTTGAGTCCCGACATACACTTCATGAAAATGGAGGTGCAGGGTTTTTCTCTTCGCCTGCAATTCTTCGTCGAACCGTTCCAAGAATACCACGACACAGTGAGCGCAGTCAACCTCAAAATCCTCCACTGGTTGAACGATAATGGCGTTAAGACTTCTTCGATTGTCGACGCTTTGGTAGAGAAGGTTCAACCGCCAAAGTAGGTGGAGCCTCTTTAGAACTCCAAAGATAAAACGCAGGCAGCAAGAGGAGAGTTAAGACGGTCGTAGTAATCAGCCCACCGACGACGACAGTCGCCAAGGGGCGCTGCACTTCAGAACCCAAACCTGTGGCCAATGCCATCGGCAAGAAACCCAATGACGCGACGAGTGCGGTCATCGCCACGGGGCGCAGGCGTTCCAAGGCTCCCTCACGCACCACCCACAGCGTGTCGTGGTTTTTCTTGAAGAGCTCGTGAAAGAAGCTCACCATAACCATCGCGTTCAAAATGGCAATCCCACTGAGGGCGATAAAGCCTATCGCCGCAGGGATGCTGAAAGGCAGACCGGCAATCCAGAGGCTCAAGACTCCACCGCTCATGGCAAAAGGCACGCTCAAGAAAATAAGGAGAGCGTCGCGCAAAGAATTAAAACTACGCAAGAGCAAAAGAAAAATAATGCCAAGCGTGACCGGCACAATCAGAAGCAGCCTTTGCCGCGCCTTCTGCAAATTCTTAAACTGTCCCGCCCATTCCGTTGTGTAGCCAAACGGCAATTCGAGCCCCGTCTGGATTTTTTCTTTCGCCTCTTCGACAAACGATGCGATATCGCGGTTCTTTAAGTAGATACCAATCGCAGCGTAGCGGCGGCCGTAATAGCGTGCAATCGTCGTTACCTTTTTGCGTTCGTCTATCTGCGTGAGTTTCCCCAGTGGTATTGTTCCCCCTGTGGCGAGGCCGACGGGTATTTGCTCTATCTGTTTGAGGTTGTTACGGCGCGATTCGTCTAAGTGGACGACAACCGGCAAACGGATGTTATTATCGTAATAACTCCCGACACGGATGCCGCTCATCGCCATTTCGAGCGCTCGGTTGACTTCTGCCAAGGAAACTCCGAAGCGCGCCATTGTTTTCTTATCTGCTTTGATATCGAGAATCGGGCTTTCTTTGAGCGCAGTCAATGCGTCTAATTCGACCGAATAAGTGCCACGGATTTCTCGGATGAGTTTTGTTGCACGATCTGAAAATTCCATGAGGGTTTTCAAATCGTCGCCAAAGATGCGTAACGTGACATCGGCGCGGCTCCCTTCTAAAATTTCGTTGAAGCGCATCTCAATCGGTTGAGTTTGAGAGAGTTGTTGCTCGGGAAACTTTTCGTTTAAGAGAGCATGCAGTCTATCGTAAAGCTTTTGCTTTGTTTGGACGTCGGAGTGTTCTTTCTTGAGTATCACAAAAGTGTCGGCCAGGTTGGGACCCATGGGGTCGGTTGCAGATTCGGGGGTGCCGATTCGCGCAAAAACTTCGGCGACTTCTTTCTGCGAGGCGATTAACTCGTCGACGAGCATTTGGACGCGCACCGATTCTTTGATTCCTGTCGACGAGTCACGCGCCGCCATGACGACTAAATCCCCTTCGTTGAGTTGTGGCATGAAGTCGGAGCCTAAGCGCATAAAAATAAAAAGCGAGAATGCCGTGAAAAGGAGTGCCGGCAGAGCGAGCGCACGTCTGTGCTTCAAAGAAAATTCGAGCGCTGGCTTGTATGCCTTCAAGAGCATGCGCGTAAGCCACGGCTCTTTTGGTTTTGTCTTTTCTTTGTGCAGAACATAAAACGTCAAAACAGGCATTAGAAAAATTGCTGCGAGGAGTGACGCCCCCAGCGCCATGAGAACAGTCTGCGCCATCGGTCTAAACATCTTGCCCTCGACACCTTCAAGAGCCAAGACAGGAACATAGACCAGCATGATGATAAAAAGACCCGTGACGACCGGCTTCACCACCTCGCGTGCCGATTCGGTGATGAGAGAAATCCGTTTATCGAGCGTGAGAGGTGCGCCGCTGTGTTCTTCGGCGTGCCTCAAATAGTTTTCGATCATAACAACCGATGCGTCGACTAAGAGGCCGAAATCGATGGCCCCCAAACTCATGAGGTTCGCCGAGATTCCAAGACCGTGCATTCCCGAAAGCGCGACGAGCATCGAAAAGGGGATTGCCAACGCCACGAGAATTGCAGCGCGCGCGCGGCCCAGAATCAAGAACAATACGGCGATGACGAGTATCGCCCCCTCGGATAAATTTTTTAGAACCGTTTGGATGGTGGCCGACACAAGAGAGCTGCGGCTATAAAGGATTTTGATTTGAACCCCGTCGGGGAGCTTCAAATTTTTGAGTACGTTTTCGCATTGCAGAGCCACAGCGCGGCTATTCTCGCCGACGCGCATGAGCCCTGTGCCCAAGACTGTTTCGTGGCCACGGTACGTTGCGGCACCCACCCTTAACGCATGGTCTTCGCGTACGTCGGCAATTTGGCCCAAGTAAATGATCGAACCGTCGTAGCGGATTTTCACCGGGACACGGCTTACATCTTCTAAATTTTGCATTTGGTCTGTCGTGCGGACGATGAGCTGTTTGCCTTTGCGTTCGATAAAGCCGCCACCAAAATTTTCGCCGAGGGTGTTTAAGACCAAATAAAGTTCTTCGAGTGAAATAGCGTTTGCCTCAAGGCGTTCCGGCACGATATTAACGTGGATTTCTTTCTTGTAACCTCCGTTGGAGTCAACGTCGGCAAGCCCATGCACTTTTCTGAGTTCCGGCCGGATGACATAGTCTTGGATTGTGCGTAAATATAAGAGACGCTCCTTCTCCGCTTTCTTTGCAAGGTCTGAACCTTCGACCGGCTCGACGACGTACATGATGACTTCTCCCAAGCCTGTCGTGATCGGGCCGAGTTCCGGGTTGAGGCTTCCGGGCATTTGCTCGCGAGCCGCCCCGAGCCTCTCGGTCACCTGTTGCCTCGCCCAGTAAATGTTCGTTCCTTCACGAAAAACAACGGTGACTTGAGAAAGTCCATACTTCGAGAGTGAGCGAATTTCCTCGAGCTGCGGCAAACCCGACATTTCGAGCTCGACATAATAAGTCACCGTGCGTTCGATTTGTTCGGGGTCTAAAGCGCCGGTGTGCGTGTTCACAACGACTTGAACGTTCGTGATATCAGGTACAGCATCGATTGGCAAATGGAGGGCTGAGTAAACTCCCAAAAGGGCCAGAGCGAGAAATGCCACGAGCACCCATAGACGGTTTTTCAGCGCAACTTCGACCCAACGCAGCATCTGGGCCGTTCTTCGATTTGTTTCTATCGGGTAAATTAAGTCTTTACGTCCATTCCTTTATCTCTATTGTAGACCATGCTATCAGACCAGATGCAACAGGTGCTTGGCGTCTATAACGAAGGCCTTGCGATGTATAAAAAGCGCGAGTTCAAAATGGCCGCCGAGATGTTTAAAAAAGCGTTAGCGATCAAGAAAGACGATGGCCCGTCTCAGGTGTATCTCGACCGTTGCGTACACTTTATTGAAGAGCCGCCACCCGCCGATTGGGATGGCGTTTATGTAATGAAAACGAAATAACATGGCAGCTAAAGATTCCAGAAAGCGTGGCGAGTCCACGACCTTCGCACCCGGTAGCCGTTTCAAAGGTATCTTGAAGTTTGAACGTGCTTTGAAACTCATGGGCACATTCGAGGGAGAGCTCCACGGTGGTGAAATGCTCGAGGTGACAGCGCAAGCCAAGGTGACAGCGCACATTGAAGCAGAGCATGTCGTTATTTATGGGCACGTCGTCGGTAACGTCGTCGCCTCTGAAAAAGTCGAGCTGCGTCAAGGCGCAACTCTTATAGGTAACATCCGGTCGCCGAAACTTGAAATCGACGACGGAGTGATTTTTGAAGGCCAATGCGAAATGAAGTTAGAGAAAGCAGGTTGATGCGTCTTTTTTTTGGTAGTTCTCTCTTCATTGCACTCAGCGCCGTTTTGAGCTGCTCTTCGTCGCAGAAGCGTACGTTTGACAAACCCGCAGACGCATTCGTCGATGCGGCGTCTCGTGGCGACGCAGAAACGGTCGATAAGATGATTGCGACAGGCCAAAACCTGAACGAAAAAAATACGTATGGTTATACGCCGCTCATGAGCGCAGCGGAGCGTGGACAGACTGCGGTGGTGAAAAAACTCCTCGCTGCAAAAGCGCGCACAGATATTACCAATAAATTCGGATGGACTGCTCTCATGCTCGCCTCGGTTTCAGGCTATACGGAAATCGTGCAAGACCTGATTGCCGCGAAAGCGAACGTGCGTTACAGATCGCCGACCCACGAAACCGCGCTGATTCTTGCAGAGCGCGGCAACCACACCGAAGTCGTGAAACTCCTGCGTCAAGCGATGCGGTGAGCGCAGTGCATGTATCTAAAAACCATTTTATCTTTTATTTTTCTTTTCGCCGTGCTCTCGTGCAACCGTGCGCGGTTTAACTCTTTTCGCGGCGAAGCACTCAGCGTCGATGCGGCGACACTCAAAGAGGGCAAGAAAGCCGCAGAGAAACATTGCTCCGCATGCCACCTTGTGCCACAGCCCGAATCGATGACGCAAGTGAGCGCGCACTTCATGCTCGCGTACATGGGGCTCTTCTTGGGCGTCGACGCATCGCGGCAACTCGACCCACTCGAGAAAGAACAATTCAGGAACCGATATGAACTCTTGAAGCGTCAAAATAAAATTCCCGTAAACGCAATGGTCTTGCCGAACGAATGGCACTCTCTCAAGGCTTGGTATCTCGCTTCTGCGCGCCATCCTTTTGAATCGAGTGAAGAAGCGCACGAAGCTTCGCTTACAGAGATTGGGATTGCAGACCGGGGCGTGACTCTTCTCGCTCGGCTCTCGCATGGCGGCTTTGCCGTCGGTGGCGGCATGAGCGGTACTCTTTTTTTCTTAGACGCAAATCTCAGAACGATAAAAAGCATTCCGCTCGATTCTCCTCCCGTTCACTTGGTCGAAACTCCAGACGCTTATTATGTTCTCACCCTCGGTTCGCTCTTAGGCTCGCTCGATGCTGACGCAAGGTCGTCTATCTATAAAGTCTCGCGTCAGGGGTATCAATACCACAAAATTCTATGGGATTTACCCCGTGCTGCACACTTTCTTATAGCGAATCTTAATAACGACAACACGCCCGATTTTGTCGTTGCGCTTTTCGGTAATGTTGTCGGCGGGGGAGTTCTCGCGTGTACGAGCCAGCGCGCAAAATATGCGTGCAACACAATCAGCGAAAGAGAGTCGGTGGTGAGGCTCGCAGAAATTAAGAGCGAGAAGCCGGGTGAATTTTCCTTCTTGGCACTTGCTGGCGGTGCAAGAGAAGGACTTTTTCGCATCGATTACAAGGCGGGCGTTTCGCGTAAGAAATCGCTCGTCGATTACCCGCCGCACTTGGGCTCGGTGTGGCTCGAAGTTGTGGATATCGACAAGGACGGCACCGACGAAATTTTGGTTTTGAGCGGCGACAATGCCGACCAAGGGCCGTACAACGAAGTGAAGAACGATCAAGGGTTGCGTATTTATCGTTTCGCGAACGGTACTCTTACGCAGAAGGGGTTTGAATCGTTGCCCGGCGCTCTTTCCTTAGTGCTTCTACCCGCTCGCGATGGAGTATCGATTGCAGTAAGCCGGTTCTATACCGACCCCGTGCGCAAGCAAGATTTGACGCTTCTTACCCACACAAAGGGTTTGAACTTTTCACGAAAACATTTTACACTCTCCGTGCGCCCCACCGTGCTCGCGACTAACAATCAAGGCCAACTGCTCGTGGGGAGCGGTAACATTCCCATAATTTCGTATAACAAAGAAGGAACGCCTCTCGTACGCGAGTTTTCAGGCCCAGCGCTCGGTTTGCTGAAAATTCAGACGCCGTGAGTTTTTTTGATTATCTTGCCATTAGACAATGGCTTCTCTTAGAAATTTTTTCCCGTTTATTCAAAATAATCCAGGGGTTGTTTACTTCGATTCTGCCGCAACCTCTCTCAAACCGCAGAGTGCAATCGACGCTCTGTTACACTACCATACGCATGAATCGGTGAACATCCACCGGGGGGTTTACAAACTTTCGCAGCATGCAACCGACACGGTCGAAAGCGTGCGGCAAAAAGTGACGCGGTTTGTCACGGACGAAAAAGATGGGACGTCGGTTTTTGTTCGCGGCACGACGGAAGGCTTGAACCTCTTGGCACATTCTCTAACATCACCCAAGAGTCATCTCAAAGATTTTTTTGCCGCTTACCAGAGCGATAAAAAACCCGCAATTCTTATCAGTGAAAGCGAGCACCACGCGAATATCGTGCCGTGGCAAATTGCAGCGGAGCGCATGGGATATGCACTTCTTTACGTCCCCATCGACAGCGAGGGTAATTTTAATTATCCGGTGGATTTCCTTTCGAGAATCGAGGCTTCGTATTCTCTACGTATTGTCTCTCTGAGCCTGCAATCGAATGTGACGGGGATTGTGCATGACTTAGCGCCGTTTCGCGAGGCCGCGAAACGAATTGGCGCAGTCTTCATCGTCGACGCTGCGCAGGGAATTTTGCACGCCCCTCAAACTTTGCGGGAACTGCAACCCGACTTCACTGTTTTTTCAGGGCATAAGCTTTTCTCGGCAACGGGTATTGGTGCGGTCGTCGGCTCGAAGCGAGTTCTCGACAGTTTGGATGTTTGGCAGGGCGGCGGTGGAATGATAAACCTCGTCGAAAAAGATCATTCGACGTATTTAGAAGCTCCGACACGCTTTGAAGCGGGTACGCAAGCCGTCGGCGAAATTTTCTCGTTAGGCAAGGCCATCGAGTTTGCCGATGAATATGCGCGCGAAATCCATGCGCACGATAGGGAGATAACAGCGTATGCTGACGCGGCGTTTGAAAAAGCGGGAATTCGTTTTTTTGGCAAAGGGGCTAAGACGCGCTCCGCGATTTATTCGTTCGAGATACCGGGAGTCCACCCGCACGATATAGGCACTCTCTTAGACGAGCAAATGATTTGCATTCGTGCAGGACACCATTGCTGCCAAATTCTTATGCGCGCGTTAGGCGTGAGCGCGACTGCACGCGCATCGATGAGTGTTTACAATACGCAAGACGAAGTCGATAAGCTCTTAGAAGGCATCCAACACGTTAAAAAGATTTTCCGCAAGTAATGTATAATTATGTTGCCGCATCAATGCGGTTGCAAAAAGCATTTCTCTATTCGCTCGCCGCTCATGCAATTCTTCTTTTGTTGATTTTATTCGTAACGCACAAAGAAACCGACCGCACGCTCGAGGTGGCGCTCATCGTTCAAAGTCCCACAAAAGAAGAGCATGAAGAATTGGAACTCAAAGAAATACCGCAGGAAAATAAGAGACGGCAGAGGCAAAAAAGCGGGGCCGCAAAGAGTGCGCGCAGTAAGTCGAAGCGGCAAAAGAGCGCGGTTTCGGGAACGCCAAGCTTAGAAGACCCGTGGAGTTCTTATGAGAGCCAAATGTTTGCGCGCAACTCGAAGGTCGCCGCTGAACCGAGTCATAAATCGGGTGGCACTACCTGGGGCAGCGAAAAATTCAAACGCGGCAGCAAGAGTGAGACCGACGAGGATGTCGTCATTCCGAGGGGAAGAAAGCAATCCACGACTCAGTGGCGCAAGGGCGGCCAACGCAAGCTCGTCAGTTTGCCGTCTATTGATTATCCTGAAAGCGTGCGCAAGAAATCGGGACAGGGCGTAGTGAAGCTCTTGATTGAGGTTGACTCGAAGGGGCGCGTGACGAGCGTTGAGGTTGAAGAGTCGAGCGGGATTACCCGCCTCGACTTGAACGCAAAGAACGCATACCGCCGTGCGATTTTTTCCCCATCGGCGTCGGGCGAGAGTGCGACTGGAGTGGTGACTGTGCGCTTTCTGCTCAAAGATTGAGGATGCTCAAGAGAGTTAATTAGCTGACAGTGCGCTTCGAGTCTTATGCGAGGTAAGAGATGCCTTTGGCTGTGCAAACAGAAAACCTGAATTTAACGCTCGACGGAAAACTTATTTTGAACGACATATCGGTTTCTGTGAATGAAGGCGAGACGCTCGTCCTCATGGGGAAGAACGGCTGCGGCAAGACAGTCTTTCTGAAAACTCTCGCGGGGCTTTTCAAACCACAACGCGGTAGTGCCACCGTCTTTGGGCAAAACGTCCACCACCTGGAGCACGAAGAATTGGAGGAATTGCGCCGTAGCATGGGGTATGTCTTTCAAAAGTCGGGACTTTTCGATTCGATGCACGTTTGGCAAAATGTCGTCTTCGCGCTGAGGCGGTTCAGCGACTTGGGCGTGGATGCGCTGCGCGAGAAGGCGACGGAGTGTTTGAATCGAGCGGGGCTTAAGAACGTCGAAGATAAGTACCCTTCAGAACTATCGGGTGGGATGCAAAAGCGAGCGGGCATTGCGCGAGCGATCGCTATGGATCCCAAGCTCTTGCTTTTTGACGACCCAACGGCGGGGCTCGACCCTGTCTTGACCGATGCGATCGCAGACCTCATCATCGAAATCAAAAAGAATTTAGGGAGCACGGCGATTGTCGTCGCGCACGATTTTAATCTTGCGTATAAGCTCGCAGACAAAATCGGTCTCATTGTCTCGGGTGTGCTCCATTCGGTGATGACGACAGAAGAGTTCCGTCGGACGACAGACCCTTATGTCGAACAATTCCGAGAAGGCCGCCTCGTGGGCCCCATCCCTGTAATAGAATGAAAACTAAGAACGCCGCAGCGAAGGGAATTATAGCTTCGTTTGTTAATCCCACTTCAAGTGGAAAAGTAGAATATTTTGAAAAAGCATGTTTGCTTTGGAACACCGAAGGAGAGATTACATATTTTGGCGATGTGCCGCCTTTAGAGACTCTCGCAGGCCAGAGTGTCTTGTTGCGCGAAAATTTCATCGTGCTGCCAGGGCTCATCGATTTGCATACACATTTGCCTCAGTATGAATTCGTAGCGCAAGGTGAGCACGCACTTCTGCCTTGGCTTGAAAAATATACTTACCCGCAAGAAGCGCGCTTCAGAGAGAGTCGAGTTGCTGAAGAGCAGAGCCGAAATTTTTTTGAGAGCTGTCTTTCGTTAGGCACAACCACCGTCGTCGCATACCTCTCGCCTTTTTTTGAAGCGGCGGCCATCGCTTTTGAAGAAGCGACAAAAGCAAAAATTCGCGCGTACATGGGCCCGGCCCTCATGGATAGAAACGTGCCTCCCGATTTGCAGACGACGGTGAATCAAACTGAAAAAGATTCGCTTTTTCTGCTTGAGAAATACCACAAGAAAAAAAACACCGAGTTTGTCGTGACGCCGCGTTTTGCGATTACGTGCAGCGAAGAACTGCTCGCGCTTTCGGGAAGGCTAAGCCAGGAATATAAAACGCTTCTTCAAACTCACATCAGCGAGAACGTCGACGAGGTCCACGAAACTCTGCGCTTGTTTCCCACCGCGTCGTCTTATGCGGGTGTCTATGATAGAACGGGGTGTTTGCATGAACGCACGCTCTTAGGGCATGGCATCCATCTGAGTTCAGAGGAGCTACGGATAATTCAAGAGCGCAAGAGCGTTCTCGTGCATTGTCCTACCTCGAATTCGTTTTTGGGCAGCGGCATCATGCCATACCGTCTTTTCAAAGAGCAGGGACTTTCGATGGGGTTGGGGACCGACGTCGCGGGAGGGTATTCGCTTTCGCTCTTCGATGAGATGCGCACAATGGTCGAGGTATCGAAACTCAGAAGTTCGCTTCTCAAAGAAGAGAGCACTGTTTCGGTTGAGAATGCGCTTTGTCAAGCGACGCTTCTGAATGCGCGCGCAATCGGCCGCGACGACTTGGGGAGTTTTGCTGTCGGCAAGAAAGCCGATTTCATTGTCGTCGATTCTTCGATGGCAAACCCGCTCTTAAATGAGAGAAAAAATAATTATGACGCGCTCAGTGAAAAGCTGCAACGGATTGTCTACCGCTCGCATCCGCAAATGGTGAACGAGTCTTTTATTGCAGGCGAAAAAGTCTTCGCACGCTAAAATGCGGCACTCTACGATTTCTGAAATTCTTTCGCGCTTGAGCCAGTGGTATTCACACGAGAGAGACAAATATAGTTTCAGAAAAAACAGAACGCCTTACAGTACGTGGGTTACCGAGATTTTTTTGCAGCAGACGCAGATTTCTGCCGCACAAGAAAAGCTCACGGCATTTCTGAAAAAATTCCCCACAATCGCTTCGCTCGCGAGCGCAGAAGAAAGCGCTGTTCTCGAAGCGTTTCGAGGCATGGGCTATTATAGCCGTGCGCGGAATTTGCACAAAGGTGCAAAAGAAATTATTTTGCATTATGGCGGAAAAATGCCGCGCGAAGCAGAAACGCTTGAGAAAATCTCGGGTATTGGCCGCTATACCGCCGCGATCATCGCGTCGATCTTTAACGGCGAAAAAATTCTATCTCTCGATGCAAACCATGCACGGGTGCTCTCGCGTCTTTTTGCTGTTGAAGACGAACAAGGGACGGCACGGTTTGAGAAAACGCTGCGCGAGAAAGGCGCGTATTTTTTGAATGAGGCAGAAGACGCCGGCGAATTCAACGAAGCCCTCATGCAGTGGGGTCAAACCATTTGCAAGAAGAAACCGCTTTGTCATATCTGTTTCGCCGCACAATTTTGCCGAGCGTATGAAAAAGGGGAAGAGGGTGCTTTTCCTCGCAAGAAGCCGCCGCGAGTACCCGTTGAAATTTTGTGGGAGATGTTCCTCATAAAAAAAGACGGTTTATATGGCGTAGTTCAAAGCCCTGTCGAATTTCCTTTTCTGCGGGGAGAACTCTTATTCCCGAGTATTGTTAGAGATAGCAATAACCATATCAAGGGGAAACTACCCAAAGGGCTTCTGTTGTCGCTCGCGAATGAAAGAGGTGTGCGAGAGGTAATCCAACCTATCGAATTTACCCATTCCATAACGCACCACCGCATCCGAGTTGTGCTGCGAGCGAGCCCGGCGGGTCTAAAGGAGCTTGAATTTTTTTCATGCGGGGAACTCCTGAAGAGGTGCCATTCGAGTTTGATGCAGAAGGCATTGAAAGCAATTGACAACGCCGTCCCCGCCTTTTTTTGAACCTATGGAATTTTTTATCGATACGGCAGACATAGAAGAAATCAAAGCAGCGCATGAACTCGGCATCTTAGACGGAGTGACAACGAACCCCTCGCTCATTGCGAAGACGGGTAAACCTTTCAAGGCAGTCATCCAAGAAATTTGCTCGATTGTCGAAGGGCCTGTGTCCGCAGAAGTTCTTTCGATAGACAAAGAAGGAATTCTCAAGGAAGCCAGAGAGCTTGCCAAGATTGCAAAAAATGTCGTCGTGAAAGTTCCTTTGATTCCAGAGGGGCTCAAAGCGGTCAAGGTTTTAAGCGAAGAAGGCATCGACACAAACGTGACGTTGTGCTTTTCAGTCAACCAAGCTCTTCTCGCGGCGAAAGTCGGCGCGACTTACATCTCTCCTTTTGTCGGCCGTTTAGACGACATCAGCGCCGAAGGCATGGACCTCATCGAAGACATTGTTCAGGTCTATGACAACTACGAATTTGGAACCAGGGTTTTAGTCGCGAGCATCCGCCACCCGATCCACCTCAAAGAAGCCGCGCTCATGGGGGCCGATGTAGCAACGATTCCCTTTAGTGTTTTTAACCAGCTCGTGAAGCACCCGCTCACCGATCAAGGGCTTGAGAAATTTTTGGCTGATGCGAAAAAATTTAAGTGGGATTAATCCCACTTCGGATTTTTGTGCGCGCTGCGCACAAAAGGTTTAACTATGGCTACGGTACTTTCCATAACCAACCAAAAGGGCGGGGTTGCCAAGACGACGACAAGTTTGGCGTTGGCGCATGCGTTTGCGCGTTTTTTTCCCGAGAAGAAAATTTTACTCATCGATTTAGATTCGCAGCGTAATGCGACCTCCATTCTTTTGGGAGGGGCAAAAGACATCCCACCCGAAGTTTCTGTGCACGCTCTCTTTCAAGCGTCGAAACCCACAAGCGCACTCCTTCACCAGACGGCGGTACCGAATTTTTTTATCATTCCGTCGAGTTTGCACTTAGTCGAAGTCGAATCACAACTCTCAGGAGCACTCGATGGCTTTTTCAAACTCAAGGACGCACTCGAGGGCCTCAAGAACGAATTCGATCTTATTCTTCTCGATTGCCCGCCGTCGCTTTCGGTTATTACCATAAACGCCATGGTCGCCGCCGATTTTCTTTTGGTCCCGTTGCAAATATCCAAGTTTTCGATAGACGGCATCCAGAATATCCGCGACGCTGTCTCGACTGTGAATCGCCGCTATAATGCGAACTTGAAAATTTTAGGCGGGTGCTTGACGCTCCACGACGGAAGAACCACGCTTGCACAGGCGATGATTCCAGAAGTCGAGAAAATTTTACCGATCTTGAAGACTTCAATCCCCCGTTCGGTAGCCGTTGAAGAAGCGCATCTTTTGAGGCAGGATATTTTTGAATACGCCCCGCACAACAAAGTCGCTGTGGCATACCAAAATTTGGCGCAAGAACTCGTTCCCCATTTCGGCTGGGGCGCTATCGAGGGCATGCCTTGAAGAAAAACCGAAAGGACATTTTCCGCAAAGCTGTAGCAGACGACCTGAGAGAGCAGGGCGGTGAGGCTTCTGATTTAGGCGAATTTGTCAGTGACATGAAAAATACCCGTGCCGGTGAAGACAGTCCAAACGAAAGCCATTCCGCTGAAGATAAAAATGGCTTGCCGCACCAAAACGCAGATAAAGAAACAGAAAAGATTATGGAAAGTAGACTCAAAAGACTCACTGCGGGTGAGTCGCAACCCGCCGCGTTTGCCGACGACGATGAACCGCCCCGTTGGCGCAAATTTGCCGTCTATGGTGTAGTTGCGGCTCTCCTCTTACTCATTATCTATTGGACATTCTTCACCACGAGCTCGCGGGCTGCGGTTTATCTTTCGAGTGCGCCGATTGAAGAAACGAATATTCGTAACTTGAGTAGTGCGAACTTAACCTTCCCCAAAAACAAAACCGTGTACCTATTTTTTACCGCAGGCGGCCGCATGGGGCAAGACAAAGTGATTGTGAAACTCACAGAAGTCTATACCGATTCGAGCAACATGACGAAAGAAGAAAGCGTGTCTCAGATCGAGGGGACCGTCAAGGCAAATTGGCGTTATTTTAGTACGCAGTTCCAGAAAGAAAACTTCGACCACGCGGGCCGGTTCCGTGTCCATGTCTTTAGTCCCAATGGAGAAGTTATCGCGACACAAGAATTTAGAGTGCAGTGATGCGGTTAATTAACGTCCGAACTTTTTTAATACGCTCGCTACTCGTCTTGAGCGGGGGCGCGAGTCTCTTGAATTGCGCTTCGGGAGAGGTGAGGGACGATGCTTCGTTCAGTTACAAGAATCTTTACGAAACTCAATACGTGAACGGCGACGGTGGAATTATTCCCATCACGATGGAGCGCGGCGAATCGTACAGTGGATCGATCTCAGCCGATCAGAAATATCTTTATTACTCCTCGAATACTTCGGGTAACTACGACATTTTCTTGCGCGACTTGACCGATGTGTTTTCAATACCCGTCGTATCAACGGTCACGAACCAGCGCGAACCGTCCATTAGTCCTGACGGAAAATACTTGCTCTATGTCGACGACGAACTCGACCCCGACGGAGATATCGTCTTACTCAAAGTCGATCCCAAAAAAAAGATCGATAACTACCGCAAGGGCAAAGAGAACGACGACGGCTGGTTTTCATCCAGCGCCAAGAATTTAACGAACAGTGAAAAAAATCGTGTCCGTGCACGAGACGCAAACCCCACATGGTCGCCTGACGGCAAATCTGTCGCTTGGAGTACGGATCTTGTCCCGTCTAAGGCAGACGATTTGGGTGCGGGTGCGGGGGCACTACAAAATATTTGGGTGATGCCGGTTTCTAATCCGGGTGCAAAAAGGCAGGTGACGACCTTAGGCGGAGTGATGCCGTCTTTTTCTCCCGACGGTACGCGTCTTGTTTATATTTCGTACGAAGACGAAGCCTCGCACGGCGCAGTTTATGAAATTGATCTCGCGACGCTCGCACGCCGCAAGTTCACGACGGGAAACCAATTAGATTTCTATCCGACTTACACGGCCGATGGCAAGAGTATCGTTCTAACGCGTATCGCGCACGACTCGAATAACGACGGGCAAATCGATAGAAAAGATGCAGGACAAATCATTCGCATCTTTCCCGACGGGCCAGAAGACGCCCTCGTCGATGAGAAAGAAGAAGGCAAATCAGAAAAGAGTGATTTGACAACGAGTGCGAGTAATTCAGCGGCTGAAGATGATAGAACTAAGAAAACAGAAAAGATTGCGCCGAAAGAAGTTATCGATCAAAGTGCGCTCATGGCCGACGATGACTTTGTTCCGCTGACGTCTCCATCGGACAGTGTCTTCGATTCGCGGGTGACACAGTTTATTGGCGGCAGCGTTGTGCTGGCACAACTCAAGGGCGAAGATATCAACGTTGCCTTCATTCCCCTATCGGGTTCGATTCCCATCAAAGGGAATATGCGGCATCAATTACGGTTTCTTCAAACACAGGCGAAGAAAACAAAAGATAAAGCCCGCATCTGCATGGGGTTAGAGCAGCTCCCGGCTGCGTTTGAAAACTCTCCCAACTATATCGTCTATGACGCGTTGAGTGCAATGCGCAGCGCGCAGTGCAGCAAAGAAACTGCGGCAGAATTTAGCGGCTATCTCGCAAGCCTTCCCGCCGATGAACTTGTGCTTTATCGCTTACTTTTCGACGTTGCAAAAATAGATCCCGAATACGCAGACTTAGCCGACAAGGCCGACTTAGAACCTTTGGCGGATCTCTCTAACATACCCAAATATTTCGAGAGCGTTCAGAATAATAAGAAGCTGTGGGAGCATTACCGCGACGACGAAGACAATACAGACTATCTTGCCATACTGACGTTTATTCGCCATGAAGAAGCGCTTTATTATGTGCATAGCGGCAAACATAAGGAAGCGCAAAAAGCAATCCGCCGCATCTTGCGACAGAACCCCAACTATATTGCACTCGACGAACTTCTCTTTGAAAACGGAGCGCTCGACACGACGACCTTACCCGCAGCAGAGCTCATTTATGTTCTGGCAGATAAACCCGATGCGACGCTCCTCCCCGATTATTTTGCATCCGACAAAAACGACAAGATTACAATCCGTCCTTGGATTAGACGCCGTGCAGAGAAGGCGATACTTGCATTTTACGAAAAACAGCTTGCGGCGGGCAACAGACAACTTCAAGAGCAGTTCTTAGAAGCATACCCTGCATCGAAGAATAAATCGCTCAACGCACTCTACCGTTTGGCGTCTGCTCGCGATTATTCGAACAAGGGACTCTATACAGAATCCGAAAGCGATGTTGCACAAGTGCGAAAGCTCGCTCCTGCGGGATCGCTCTACCATTATTACGCGTCGATTGTTTCGGCAGAAAATGCTGAAATCCAAAAGGGTGCAGACGCGGCGATGGCAATCTATATGGATGCGGTCAGAAATTACCGCGATTCTGAAACTCCGACGAACGTGCGCACGGTCATCGCAAAAATTGGGGCGTACTTCAAAAACCAAGCGGACGCACGACGTGCGGTACGCGACGACAAGGGCGAGGCGCAAGTTTATCAGGGGCTACTCGATTTATATTTAGCAGCGCATGGCAACAAGTGGACGAAGGAACTCAATTCGGGAGAGATGCTCGATTTCACGCTGAGCCTCGATCAAATTGGTTTACGTGCGGCGACGAAAGACGAAAAACTTTTGAAGAGTATTCTTTCGTTCTATGATTCTCGCATCGACCTGGCACGGCGTGATTTGGTGACGGAGTTTATTTTTGGTCGCGGCTTCTTGCGCGCGCAGTTGGGTATCGAGCGGCACTTGCGTGCAGAGGCAGAAGGGCTCACGAAGTCTGAAAAAAAAGCGGTCTTTGAATATTTTAGAAAGGCCGAAATTGACCTCAACTGGTGCTTCTTCGCCAATCCCCGCTTTGCCGATGCGTATATCATGCTGGGGTGGATGTATCAATTCATCGACGAAAAGCGTGAGGTTGTGTTGGATGTCTCGTCAGGAAAGCGAGATAGAGAAATTTTTGAATCTCTTTACAAGTCCTTTTTTCCCGATTATTTGTTTGAAAAAAATATCCGACTCTATCAACGCACGTTAGCTCTTTTTGCGGGGAAAGGTTCTGCGCGTGTCCGCAATAGCTTTCATTTGAACATTGCGAACAATTATTTCTTGCTCAATAACTACAGCCAAGCGGAGGAACACTACACTGCAATCCTCGATAAGAACGGGAATCCCAATTATCAGTTTGAAACTCCAGAGCAAGAGATGATGTTCTACTACCATTTAGGTAGAACTCTGTATTTTACGGGAAAAAACGACGCAGCGGCGCGCTATCTTCGGTATGTCGAAAATAATTTGAACCCACGCTACCCGATTGTCGGCGTCGATGGCAAGACACAACGTCTGAACCAAGCCCGCCGCGAAATTGCGTACAAAACCTTCGCTCTCAATAGCGAGTACTCGCAGAATTTACCCGCCGCGATTAACTATTTGCAGACCGTCTTGATTGAGCACAGGCAGACAGCCTCGCCGACCCCTGTGTCGCTCATTCATCTGGAACTGGCGAGGCTTTATTTGCGATCGGGTGATTTGACCGCATCTTTAGAGAATACTCAGAAGGCAGAAAGTGCGCTTTCTAAAGAAGAAGAAATTCCCATTCCGAAATATAAAATCCGTATCAAATGGTTCTGGGTGTACGAACCTTGGACTTGGCTTGTGGGACTTATTTACAAGCTGCCTTACGATGATGTCGTGATTGGTGAAAATCACTTAGCTTTTGTTCTGCCGACAGTGAATCGTTATGAGCTCATGTACTCGATCCGGGCAGAAATCTACCGAAGCAAGGGACTCCTGGCCGAAGCATCTCAAGCCTTGGGAAAACTCATCGAGTACGCAAAAAAAGACAATACCAAACATGGCCGAGAGACTTTGAATGTTGCGGTCAGTCGGCGTGCCGAACTCGAATTTTCTCTGCGCAGTTGGGATGGCGCCCGTGCGCTTTACGAAGACGCGCTCAAACAAGCGGTGAAGTCTAAGAATTCGGCGGCGGCGCTCACGTTCCGCAAGAACATCGAACTTTGTAAACTGCGGAAGCTCGAAACAGAGGTGGTTCCCGTTAGCGAAAAAATCAAAACCGCACACCGCTACGCGGCCGAAATCGATGCGTATGAAAACCGAATGTTCGAGATTCGTTTGAAGAGCGCGAAAGCTCGCGTTGAAGAGAAAGCCGATCCCGATCACCCGCAGCTTACAGAAGCAGAAATTAAAAAGTTGCGCGAAAATGTGCAGAGCGAATTCCAATCGGTATTGTTCTTCAAAGGCCTTTACTTAGCGCATGAAGCACAGCTTGCAGATTTTGAAGGAAAAGTCTATGACAGAGTCGAAGACTTTGATACGTATCTCACTCGCAAGAATGCAACGTTTTCAAAATATCAAACTGCGCTGAAGTATTTTCGAGGATTTTCTGCCTCGACTTCAGAAGATATCTATCCGGCGTTTGAGCCCGATTCCAAAAATAACTCTTTGAGAATCAAGCTGGCGATGAACAGGGCAAAGATACTCCAAGAAATGAATCTTGCCGAAGAATCTGCGACTGAACTCAAGACGATTCTCGAACGTAGTCAAGAGTTTAACGCGCAATTAGAATATGCGATTGCAGCGTATCGTCTTTACCGAGTCCACGAAGATGCAGGCGATGCAGACAAAGTTTCGATAGCTCCGTACCAGTCGCTTGTAAAATATTTTCTCGACAACGCGTGGTTTCTCAAAGAGAACACCGATCTCTTTGAACGCCTGAGCGACATTTTGGCGGATCGCGCCATCAAGCGGCGCGACTATGCCGAGGCACTTAGAATCGAAGACAGAAAAAAACAGGCGGTATCTTTGTTCCTTTACTTCAACGACTTGAAGTTTGTGGGAGACAAGAACGACTCTTTCAGTCAGTTGTTGGGCGTCGAAACGCAACGAGGTATTCTTTCTACGCAGATTCGCAACGCTCGCTTGGCGAGGCAAAACTCACAGGTCTTAGAAAAGGCGTTGCTCGAAGCGGACAAAAAGGCTCAGAAGCTGCGCCAAGCACTGATGGAGCCAGATTCCACAGGCTATCACTATGAAACGCTATTTTCTGTCGGTGTAAGCGAAAAAGACTTGGCCACAGCCGCCAACGACGGAATTCTTTATGCGTTATCACCACGCGATGAAACCTTAATCGTCTATGCACGCACGAACCATAGCAATCGTGGTGCGCGCGTCCTCTACGAATTAAAGAAAATCGATAAGGAAAAGCCGTTTTCTGAAGAATTAGAACGCATTTTGAAAGCAACGAAGGCGTCGACGTTGATTTTCTCTGCCCCGCTTTTCACAGAGATTCAAAAAATCCCAGATATTGAAAAATTAAGCTTACAGACTTCGCTTCGTGCAGCGGTAAACTTTGTGAAGAACAAGGGACTTGCAGAACGCAGTGTCTTACAACTTGCAAAAGTGAGTAGCTTTTTTAGCTTCGGCGGCGGTAACACGGTGGATTACAAAACTTCGCAGAAGCTTCTGCGTGTGCATAATCTACAAGAAGTCAAAGCAGCCGCGCTTCACCGCAACGTCATCGATTATGAAGCGGCATTGACTCGCAAGGCCGTTGTCATCGATAACGCACTCTTAACTCCTGCGGCACTTTTTGCTCTGCGGAGTAACCCCAATTATGCGATCACTTCGTTCCAAAGCAGAGATACTCTTCAGAACCGCGATATTTACGATTATATGCTCGCATCCGATCTTTATTTCTCAGCATTAGGCGCGGGCAGAGTGCTCCATACATTCCAGTCACGAGCCAAAGCGCAACCGGCCATCGAAGCCTATCTGACGGATGGTGCCATTGCGTCCGGCACTCTCTTAATAGGAGATAGAAAAACGCAGGACAACAAGAAGGCTCTGAGCGCACAGAAGGCCATCTATTTGGCGAAGGTGGAGAAGGCGCGGAAGGAGCGAGACTACACCTTAGCGACGGCGTATGCAGACGATGCAGTCTCGATTTTTCCAGACGACGATGCTTTAAGACTCCTTGCGGCAGAGCTCTATTTTATTCAAGGCGAGAGGGTTACGAGCACACAGTATGTGCAGCAAGTCCAGTTCGATAATAACTCTTCGCTTGCCGAGAAACGCAACTATTTCAAAATGCTCTTGCGTGCAGCCGATGAAAATAAGGCCCGCCAGTTCTTTATTGAGAATAAAGATTTGAAAAAAAATCTTTCAAAAGATGCGGCGGAATACGAAGCGTTGCGCCAACTCAATGCGCTCCAAACAGGTAACTTGAGCGAATTAAGAGAGGCTGCTCCATGGCAGGCCGTGACGGAAACTCGGGAAGTTATTCCCGACTTGAAAATTAAACAGCAGGTGAAGAGCGAAGAACTCAAGAATGAAATCTGTCAAGCCGCGACTGACGCGCTGGAATTCCAACTCATCTTGAGTTCGTGTTTGCAGAATCGTAATGCAGATACCGAAGAACGCGTTGAACGAGCGCGCATCAAAGCCTGGTTTACGAATGGGAAGAAGGATTTTTCTGTGTCCAATAATATTGAGGACATTGAGTTCAACCATGCCCTCTCTCTTCTTGAAGCAGGCTTTGCAAAAGACGCGCTCCCTTTTATTCAGAAAATTTTGGTCAAGCGTAACCAGACGACGTCGGAGCATTTGCTGGCCTTTTCACTCTTGAGAATTTTAGCCGAGCGTAAAGCTACGGAAGACATCAATTCAATCGCCGCCGATCTTCTTACTGAGTACGGTAATAAATCCATCGACAAAGCAAAAAATGCGCAAGCCGTAACATTTTATCGGTTGCTTGCTTCGACGGGTAGCGTCTATAAGAAAGGTGCTGCGGCGATTTTTACTGCGCCGCCTGAATTTGTCGCTACTTCGGGTGTCAAATCGGCGCAGAATCTCATGGCGCTTTTCGGGGCGACGGTGAAGCCCCTACCCGAGCCGATTGTCGTGGCGGGCGAAAGCTCATTTGAGAGCGATAAGAAAGTAAAGGCGGATTTACTCTTCTTAAACAAGGCAATAGACAAAGGCAGTGCAGATGTCAACTGCGCGACGAGTAGCTGTTCTCTTTTGGTTAAGTACTACATCACGCAAGAGAAACTCCCAATGGCCATCGATTTGGTTTTACGCCAACAAGGCATGGGGCGGTCATGGGAAAATTTGCAAACGCTCCCGAAGGGTAGTTATGGCTATACCGAACTTTTCACCGACGAAACGTACCTTTGGTCTTTTAACGGTGCTGAGTTTGCGTTCAAAAGGATGAAGTCCTTCGACGAGGAGACGACTCAAGATTTAAGTTCGTCGCTCAAGTATCTGGCATACGCCCCGAAAAAAAATCTGTTCGTACAAAAAGAGATCACTCCACCACGCGGAGCGATTTTAATTTCGGGTTCGAGCACCACACAAGAGGATCTCGCTCCAGTCGCGGAGCTTGCTCTTGCAAAAAAGCAGGATGCACCGCTTTACTCGGTGCTTTATGCCGAGTGGGGTAGAGGTTCGACATCGGACGAGGCGACGAAGCTGGTTGTCAAAGCGGCGCAAGATTCGACAAGTGCGGATCTGAGCGTTTATGCGAACCCTATCGCGCTCGATAGTCTGGGTAATCTTCAACCTCGCGGTTACCATCTCTTCTGCACGAGCGCTGATACTTATGGAGGATTTGCTTCGTTCACGCAAACCATGGTGAGACATCTCGAAAAAGAAAAAACGACGATTGAAGATGCGTATATTTCCGCATTGAAAAGTCTAAAGGGTAAACAGGCGTCGATGCGCTCGATGTATTACCTATACCGCAACTAATATGGAATCGGGAACGCTCACCAGTACACTCGCGCCTTTAGAACTCGTTTCTGAAAAAGACAGTCGAGTTTTTGTGAGCGTAAACGATGAGCTGGGTCGAGCGGCGCGTTATATTCTCCGCGCAGCATGCTCGCTCTTGCAGGCTAAGAATTGTTATCTTGCGCTACGCACCGAAGACGGTGTGAAGACCTACCGATTCAGTGAAAATCCACTTTCGCTTTTAGAGAAGAATCTCATGCAACGCTGCCTCGAAGAGGGAACAACTCTTCTTCTGGAAGAGGGGCAGCGTGTTTACGATAGAAAACAGCTTCCATTAGACAATGCGGCGACTTCGTATATCGTTTCACCGCTTTCGGCGGGGCAGGGTGTTTATTTGGGATCGCTTTTATGGAGCACAAAAAACGATCAGAAAAATTTTACCGACGAGGATGTAAATCTTGCATCGACCTTTGCAAAGACATTTTCGCGGCTCTTGACGAGCACTTTGACTTCCCCTGAGAAATCGTCGCTTCTTGTGCGCTTTAGCGGAAGTTTGGTGACCGTCTTTGAAAACTTATATCTCTACCGAAAGAATTTAGACAACAATTTCCTCCTCTCTGAGATGATCAAGGTGTCGAAGATGATCAATTCGACCTTGGACCTCAACAGCCTTCTCGAATCGATCATGGATTCTGCGAAGATTGTCTTGAAGGCTGAAGCGTCGTCGCTCATGCTCATCGATAAAAAGACGAACGAGCTTTTTTTCAATATCATCTCAGGTGAAAAAGACAGAGATTTGCGAGAAATGCGCATCCCCATGGGGGTTGGTATTGCAGGTCTTGTCGCTGAAACAAGCAAGTCGCTGGTCGTCAACGATGCACAAAACGACCCACGCGTTTTCAAGGCTGCTGATGAAAAAATCAATTTCGTAACAAAAAATATGATTGCAACACCTCTTATGGTGCGCAATAAAATTATCGGCGTCATTGAGGTCATCAACTCGATTGGGCGCAGCGAGTTCACTGAGAAGGACCTTGAACTTTTTAATACTTTTTCAGAGCAAGCAGCGCTTGCGATCCATAACCGCGAGCTCATCGATTCTCTCAAAGACATCAACCGTGAACTAAAGAAGAAGGTCCACGAACTCTCGAGCCTGCACGAGATCAGTAAAGTAATGATGTCAACCTTGAACGAGAAAGATTTATTCGACTCGATTGTACGCATCATTGCCGACGAAATGCAGGCAGACCGCGTTTCAATCATGATTTATGAGCCGGAACGCGACGCGCTCGAAATTATTTCACATCACGGGCTCGCTTTATCGCAGCTTGAGCGAGCATTTGTTCCGCTGCGCGGTTCTCTTGCTGGCCGGGCGTTTGAAGAGCGCAAGACGATTTATACAAACAACCTCGAGAAGTCCCCCTTCGCAACTTACCGCGATTTTGAGCGCTACCATTCTGGCGGTTGTATTATTCAGCCGCTCTTGCATGGCGACACAATCTATGGCGTCTTAAATATTTCGGATAGGCAGTCGCCGATGGGGTCTGATTTTACAGACGAGGATTTGCGCTTGGTTTCTACAATCGGTAGTCAAATGACGCGCAGCATTCAGAACTTCCGACTGCTCGATGAGATGTTAGAGAAGCGGTCGTATGAAAAAGAACTCGAGATTACATCGACAATCCAAAAATCGATTCTACCGACGCATTTTCAAACTTCGTCATGGTTCGATATGGCGGTCGTCTCCGAGCCTGCAAAACAGATGGGTGGAGATTTTTACGATTTTTTAACTTTTGAAGAAGATCAATTTGCGTTCCTTGTCGCCGACGTGAGCGGCAAGAGTCTGCCCGCCGCGCTTTTTATGGCGGTTACGAGTTCGATAATTCGTACTTATGGACGCGAAATAAAATACCCTGCAAAGGTCTTGCAAAAGGCCAATGAACTTATCTACCAGGACAGTAAGTCGGGAATTTTTGTTACAATCTTTTATACGTATTACAATGCGCCCGAAAGATTGCTCCACTATTCGTCGGGAGGGCATAACGAGCAACTTATTTTTAGGCACGATACGCAACAGTTTGAAATGTTAGGCTCGCGTGGCCGGCCGTTGGGTGTCGTCGATTCAGAACTCCATGGCCCTTATGGCGAAGGAAAAGCTTTTTTAGCAGAGGGAGATATTTTGGTGCTTTATACCGACGGTGCGGTGGAGGCCATAAATAGCCGTAAAGAAGAATTTGGCCTGGAACGCTTTTGTCAAATCATTAAAGATAACATGCTTTTAAGTGCCGATCAACTCGCGAAGAAAATTTTTCGAGAAGTTCAGGCTTTCGAGGGGAGCGAGCCGCAATACGACGATTTCACGCTCATGGTGGTGAAAATACTCAAATGAAACCTTGGCGAAGAGACTTTGTTGCAGAGCCTGCCGCAATTTCTGCAGTGCACGATTTCATCGAGACGACACTCGAAGCCAAAGGCGTGTCTGCGGCGATGCGTGACGATATTGTGCTTGCTTGCGACGAAGCAGCGAGTAACATCGTCGAGCATGCATTGGGAGTGAAGGGCTGCCACAAGGGACCCAAGCTCTATTTTGCGGTATCTCTCAAGTACAAAAAGAACAAAGTGACGGCGACGTTTTTTGATGCTGGCGAGCACTTCGATATACGGAAGGTGAAGCCTCCAGATGTGAATCAAAATCTTGCGGGCGAGCGGCGCGGTGGTTTTGGTGTGTTTTTGATGCAGCGGTTGGTTGATAAAATTGTTTACAGTGCAAGACGACACTTTAACGTTACGAGGTTAGAAAAAGAGGTTTAGGGTAGAAATGTTACGAACAAAAGAAGTCGGTAATTTTATCGTGGCTTATTTGAAAGGAAGGCTCGATGTCCATATAAGCGGTGAAATTGAAAAAGATTTGATGCTGCTTAGCGAAAAGAACCCTGATTCTGATTTCGTGTTGAACCTCGAAGGTATCGAATACATGTCTTCGAGTGGACTACGCGTACTGGTGGCGCTCATGCGGCATCTCAAAACGCGTAACCGCAAGATGAAACTCTGCAACATGAATGTTGCGGTAAAGAAAATATTTGAAGTTGTAGAACTCATGGACATGTTCGATATTTACGCTTCTGAAGACGATGCGCTAAAATAGAATTATGGCGTTTTGGAAAAAGGCACTATCGGCTCTTCTTGGCAATTCCAAGAAGAGACATAATCCCGAAAAGAACGCGCTTGTTTTTGCCGAGCGCATGAGCAAAGAAGAGTTTCTAAAAATTTACGAGAACATGCCTGAGCGAGCCCGTGCGCAACTCTTTGTTACGCTTTCTCCGCCCCAAAAGCAAAAGCTCATGGCGTTACTCGCAGGTGCTGCAAGCGCAGAAGAGGGTGCGCCTTCGGCTGAACCGGATAACGAATTTCAAGCAGAAGACTTTTTACCCGAAAAAGACGAGAGAAAAATTCTCCGCTTGCGGCATATCCGTGAAGCAAAAGAAATCCATACGCTCTTTCTCTCGTTTGAAGAGTATGCGCCGGAAACTATCGCGGAAAGTCTCGCCGCTGAGAGCCCCGCAACTGTGGCGGTGGTTCTGCTTCAGCTGAGCAAACGTCTGGCTTCGCAGGTCTTGAAGGCGATGCCTTCGCTCAAGAGAGCCGAAGTTGTGCGCGCGATGGCAAGCGAGAGAAAAATTGTCAGTGAAGCATTGGTTTCGATAGGGAAGGCGGTTGCTAAAAAGCTCGCCGAAACGAAGTCGATGTATGTCGAACGCTCGGGCGGGATCAAGCACATCAACGATATTTTGAAGCTAATGGACGGCGAAGAGGCGCTGCGGATTACAGACGCGGTCGCCGAAACAGATGGCGCGCTTGCCGAGAAACTCGAAAGCACGCGCTATGCGTTTGAAGACTTAGTCGAGCTCAATGCGCGCGATTTTAGATTGCTTTTTAGCAGATTGCCGGACGAAACACTGTGGGCGCGTGCGCTCAAGGCGACAGACCAAGCCGAAAGAAAACGGATCTTGGGCAAGCTTCCTTTGAAGCGTGCAGGCAGCATTGCGAGTGCCATGGTTGAGATACGCACAACGAGGCTCGATAGCATTGACAGCGCGCGCACACGTATTTTGAAAGAAGCGCTTTCTTTGGCGTCTGCGAAAAAAATTCGTTTTGCACAGAATGGAGTGAGATAATGCGGCGTTGTTTTTGGATAACGGGAAAAGTACAACAGGTTGGTTTTCGACAATTCGCGCGTGAGAGCGCTCAAAAGCACGGCATCATCGGCTGGGTTAAGAACTTATCCGACGGTCGAGTGGCGGCAGAAGGGCAGGCCAGTGACGATGCGCTCAAAGCCTGGGAGAACGATTTACGCCAAGGCCCGCAGCACGCTGCCGTAGAATCGATCGAAATACGCAATCTTTACGATGTGCCCGATGAAGAAGGGTTTCACATTCTGTAATCACCGTGGTTTACAATGCCGCACTTCTAATTCTTTATCCTCTGCTGCGGTTCATATCTCTTTTTCAAAAACGACTCAAAGAAAATTTTATCTTGCGCAAAGAGCCGCTCGATTTTACGAAAGCTCACGGCAAAAAACATTTCTGGTTTCATGCGGCGTCTGCGGGAGAATTTGAACAAGCGCGCGCCGTTGCCGTGGAATTAAAAAAACTCTATAAAGATGCGTTTTTATCGTTTAGTTATTTTTCCGATAGTGCTCTGCGCGCAAAGAAGAACGACAGCGTTCCCGATATTTTATTCGCGCTGCCTTTTGATTTTTCGTGGACGATGCGCCGTTTGGTTCGCTCGATGCAGCCCACAGCGCTATTCATCGCAAAATATGACGCTTGGCCCAATCAGGTGCGCGCTGCGAAGGACGCAAAAATTCCCATCTATCTAATTTCGGCGACGCTGCCCAAAAAGTCGCTGCGTTACCGCTGGCCCTGGCGGTTTTTCTTGGCGCAGACCTACCGCGCGATGCAGAGAATTTTTGCCGTGAACGCCGACCACGCAGCACGTCTGGAACTCATCTCGCCCGAAAACGTGCTTGTTTCTGGCGATACGCGCTTCGACGCGATAGCGCTGCGTCTTAAAGAAAAAAACAGAGAAGAGCAACTCATAAAGAGGATTCAACGCAATGCACAAAAAAAAGTGATTCTGGTTGCGGGGTCGACATACACCGCTTCTGAAAAAATGCTTATCGATTTTTTGAGGACTGCACAGGAATCTGCGCAGCGCAAATTTTTTATGATCATAGCACCCCACCATATTGAGGCCGCGCGCCTCGCTGGCTTGGAGACTCTGTGCAGCGCATCTGGCGTGAGCGCGAAGAGGGCGAGTGCATACCAAGGCGAGAGCGTCGATGTGCTTATCGTTGATTCGTTGGGCGTTCTGCCGCACCTCTACCCGCTGGCTCGCGCGGCCTTTGTCGGCGGCGGTTTCGAGGGCTCGATCCATTCTGTCATCGAGCCTGCGGTTGCTGGGGTTCCGATCTTGACGGGCCCCGCGATTCAAAATTCGCCCGAGGCTTGCGAGTTGGCATCTCAAGGTCTTGTGGGAGTTATCCCGGTTTCGGACGCTGCAGCGTTCGAGAAAGTTCTTGCAGAAACTCTTGCGCGACGCACCAAATTAAGCAGCGCACTGAGAACATACTTCAACCAAAGATTGGGCGTTAGCCGCCAGATTGTGCATACTGTGGTGGACGACCTATTTCCAAAAAAGAAAGTTATTCATTCCCGGCACATTTGAGGAGAAAATATGGCATACGCACCTATTGTAATTGAACAAACAAACCGAGGCGAAAGACACTACGACATTTACTCGCGCCTACTTAAAGACCGCATTGTCTTCATGGGGTTTCCCATCGACGATGCGTATGCGAACGTTGTGATTGCGCAGCTACTTTTTTTAGAATCCGAAGACCCCGAAAAAGATATCTATCTTTATATCAATTCCCCTGGCGGTTATGTATCTTCGGGGCTTGCTATCTACGACACGATTCAACTGATCCGGCCGGAAGTGCGCACTGTGTGCACTGGGCAGGCGTCGAACATTGCCGCGCTGATTTTAGCCGCAGGCGCGAAAGGGAAACGCTCTGCGCTCCCGCATTCGCGCATCTTGCTCCACCAGCCGATGGGTGGCGCTTCTGGGCAGGCGGCGGATATCGAAATTCAGGCACGCGAAGTCTTACGCATACGCGACACTTTGAACGGACTCTACCAGAAGCATACTGGACTGACTCTTGAAAAGATTGAACAAGAAACGGAGCGCGACCTTTACATGGACGGCACAGAAGCCGTGAAGTGGGGGCTTATTGATTATGTGATTTCAGCGCGTGAAAATGGGTCTAAAGAAATTGCAAGTTAAACGATAATATATAGAGAGGTTCTATGGCAGACAGACGCTCATACGATTCGGGAAATCATTGTTCCTTTTGCGGAAAAGAGCAAGCGAAAGTGAATCGGCTCATTGCGGGGCCGGGAGTGCATATTTGCGACGAGTGCGTGCAACTGTGCAACGGCATCTTAGCCGACGATTTAGAAAAGCAGGCACCGCCCATTGCGCAGCCAAAGCTACTCAAACCGGCGGAGATCAAAAAGATACTCGATGAATATGTCATAGGCCAAGACGCAGCCAAGCGGGCTCTTTCCGTTGCTGTCTACAACCACTATAAACGGTTGCAATACGACAAAGACCAAGCGGCTAAGACTGGCGGTAAGTTTGTTCGTAAACACGCCAATGCGGACACGGCAGGCGTTGAGATTGATAAATCCAACATTCTACTCATTGGTCCCACAGGCTCGGGCAAAACCTTCTTAGCGCAGACGCTTGCGCGTATTTTGCAAGTCCCCTGCGCATTGGTCGATGCAACGGCACTCACCGAAGCGGGGTATGTCGGTGAAGACGTCGAAAATATTTTGCTGAGGCTTTATCAAAACTCAGAGGCGAACGTTGAGAAAGCGCAGACAGGCATCATCTATATCGACGAAATCGATAAAATTGCGCGCAAATCCGATAACCCGTCGATCACACGCGACGTTTCAGGGGAAGGCGTGCAGCAAGCGCTCCTCAAGATAATCGAAGGCACTGTGGCGAGTGTTCCCCCGGTCGGTGGACGCAAACATCCGCACCAAGATTTTATTCAAATCGATACGCGGAACATTCTTTTTATTTGCGGCGGCGCATTCGAGGGGTTAGAAAAAATAATCTCTCGCCGTGTCGAAAAGTCGTCTCTGGGGTTTGACTTCAAGGCACCTAAGCGCAAAGACAAGACGGCGGAGTATCTGCGCCAAGTAACGCCCGATGACTTGATGAAATATGGCTTGATCCCTGAGTTTATCGGGCGGTTGCCGATTATCCGCTCTCTCGACAACCTCGACGAAGTTTCGATGGTCAAGATTTTGACCGAACCGCGCAATGCGCTCGTTAAGCAATACAAGAAAATTTTTGAACTCGAAGGGATTGTTCTCACCTTTGAAGAAGGCGCTATCCAAGCGATTGCTCAAAAAGCGCTTCAACGCGAAACAGGTGCGCGCGGCCTCAGGGCGATTGTAGAGGACGCGATGATGGATCTCATGTTTGAAATCCCTACGATGATTGGCGTCGATGAAGTCATCATTACAAAGGAAATGATCGAAAATGGCGAGAAGCCCCGCATCATCACGCGCTCAGAAACCGATAAAGAGCGCAGCAAGAAAAATAAAGAATCGACACAAAAACCTTACCAGATGCCGCCTGAGAAAATGGCTTAGGGAATATCTTGCAAGCTCAGCCGAACGCACTCCGACTGCCGATTCTACCGTTGCGCGACATGGTGGTTTATCCGGGCAGCGTCGTGTCTATTTTTGTCGGTCGCGAAAAATCGATGGAAGCGACGCGCCGTGTTATGGATTCTAATCGGCGACTCATTCTTGCAACGCAGCGTAACGCCGAAATTACTGTCCCCGAATTGAGCGATCTTTACGATATTGGCGTTGAGGCTGAAATTCTGCAGCTCCTGAAGATGCCCGACAACACGTATAAAATTTTGCTCGAGGGCTTGCAGCGGATTCAACTGGTAGACATCGACGGTACAGACGAGAAATGTTCAGTCGCGATTGCAACGCCTGCTCCGTCGAAAGAGCCCGAAGACGAAAAAGAGGCGCACCTTTATCAAACTTCACTCGGCAAGATGATCGATTCTTTCGAGCGCATCAACGAGCAGCAGGTCTTTTTGACAAACGACCAGTGGCGCGAGCTGCGTGCAAAAAATAATCCAGAACGAATCGCGTTTGCGATTGCAGAGAGTCTGCGTGTCCCGTTTATCGAACAGCAAGAAATCTTGAGCATCGAAAATCTTTGGGAAAGAGTCGAGAGGGTGCGCGTCGCGATGGAAAATCAAGTCGAGCTCTCTCAGCTCGAAGGCAAGATACACGATAAGGTCCGCGCACAACTCGACAAGATGCAGCGCAATTATTATCTCCAAGAGCAAATCAAAGTTATCCGTGAAGAAATGGGCGAAACAGACGCCGATGAATTTGAAACGATGCGGCGGCGTGCAAAAGAGAAGAGTTGGCCCGATGAAATCCGTGAGCGCGCAGAGACCGAAATTAAGAAGTTGGAAAAAACTCCGGCCATGTCTGCCGAATCCGGAGTTATTCGCAATTATCTCGACTGGCTATTCGACTTGCCTTTTAACGAGACGACCACAGACAACACAGATCTACGCCGTGCCGAAAAAATTTTAGACGAGAGCCACTATGGTTTAGAGAAGATCAAAGACCGAATTTTAGAATATATCGCGGTGCGAAAACTCTCGGGCGAAATTCGTGGCCCTATCCTTTGTCTGTCTGGTCCGCCCGGAGTTGGCAAGACTTCGCTTGCACGAGCACTCGCCGAAAGTCTCGACAGGAAATTTGTGCGCATTGCGTTGGGCGGTGTGCGCGACGAGGCAGAAATTCGCGGGCACCGGAGAACGTATATTGGCGCAATGCCGGGACGCTTGATCGCCGCCCTAAAAAAAGTTAAAGTCAAGAACCCCGTTATTCTCTTAGATGAAATCGACAAAATTTCGTCAGATTTTCGCGGCAACCCGGCTGCAGCTCTTCTTGAGGTTTTAGATCCCGAGCAGAACCGTGAATTTAACGACCATTACTTGGATTTACCGTTTGATCTATCTCAGGCACTTTTTGTGGCGACGGCAAACGTCGTTCATTCGATTCCAGAACCTCTTTTAGACAGGCTGGAGATCTTGCCGCTTTCGGGTTACACCGAAATGGAGAAAATCCAAATCGCGAATAAATATCTTATTCCGCGCCAAATGAAAGAAAATGGCATCGAGTCGATAAACTTGGAGTACTCGAATAAATCCCTCGCGTACATTATTCGCCATTATACGAAAGAGGCCGGAGTGCGCCAATTTGAGCGCGAGCTTGCGCAAGTTGCTCGTAAAATTGCGCGCGCCATTGTCGAAACCGACGAAACGCAGAAAAACTTCACACTCGATAAGAAGGCGATTGTAAACTATTTGGGACCTGCAAAATATCTCTATACGCGCCGTGAAAACGAAGACCCGGTCGGCAAAGTGAGCGGCCTCGCGTGGACTTCTGCAGGCGGAGATATTCTGAATATCGAAGTAGCTTTAGCGCATGGCAAGGGAAATCTCACCGTGACGGGTAACTTAGGCGATGTGATGAAAGAATCCGCTTCGACGGCATTGGGTTTTGTACGTTCGCAGGCACACCACCTGGGCCTCAGCAGCGATTTTTTTGAAAAGAACGATATCTTCATTCACGTTCCCGAAGGTGCTATCCCCAAAGACGGCCCCTCTGCAGGTGTGACACTTGTGACCGCAATCGTTTCGGCTCTTACGCAGCACGGTGTGCATGGAGAGTTTGCAATGACGGGCGAAGTGACGCTACGCGGGAACGTCTTGGCGATTGGCGGGCTTAAAGAAAAAGTGCTCGCGGCATTCCGTGGCGGAATTACGCACATAATTTGTCCTAAAGATAACCTAAAGGATCTCGAAGAGATTCCCCAAAGCATTCGGCAGCAAATGGAGTTTCACTTTGTTTCGCATGTTAAAGAGGTGGTGGCGCTTGCGCTCGTGCAAGGCACTACGATTTTTCAAGAGAAGTCTGGCTTAGCTTTTTATGCGACGCATCTCACAAACCCGACAGCACCGCGACAGACACCGCCGCCGATGTAGTGCAGGCTGTGGCAACCGTCAATTCTTGAAAAATTCTTCGATCTGAGTGCGGAGCTTGCCTTTCAAGGCATCGTCGCAGAATGCGGCTTCAACAGAATTTAAGAGCAAGGCTTTCTGATCTGCACTTTGCAATTCAAACTCTCGAATTGCCGCAATCCATTCGTGGTTGATGTCAATTCCTGATACCGAAGGGTCGTCGGTGTTGATAGTAACTAAAACACCTGCCTTCCGCAAGGCGGTAAAGGGGTGCGCCTTGTAAGAGGCCGCGTTACCAGTTTGCAAATTACTGGTGAGACAAATTTCAAGAGGAGTTCTCTCTTTGACTAAGCGTTCAACGAGCGAGGGGCTTTCGAGGGAGCGGATGCCGTGCCCGATGCGCCGCGCGTGGAATGTGTCTAAAGCTTGCAGAACAGATTCAGGTCCGGCCGCTTCCCCCGCGTGGATTGTCACCGGAATTTTTAATGCCTTGGCGCGATCGAAAAGGGGAGCGTATTCTTCGCATGCAAAAAGCGATTCATCGCCCGCAAGGTCGATGCCGCAAACCCCATCGTTGTGGTATTTTTCATAAAGTGCGATTAGTTCCTCCACATATTTAGGGGGAGAGTTTCGCATCACGCAGAGAATGAGACGGATGGGCGTTGTCTTGTCTGTTTTTAGGCCGTCGATGACCGCCTTGGTGGCGTCTTCGGCAGAGACAGTCGGCGAGGCGAAAAGGTGCGGGCCGAAGCGCGTCTCGAGATAGATTAACCCTTCTTTGCTGGCGCGCTTCGCCAAGAGCACGGCTTCGTCGTGCAAAAAATCTCTGTCTTGCGCAATGTCGTAGAAGAAGTGAAAGACGTTTAAGAACTCTGTAAGCGTAGTGCAGGTCGAACTCACCTGACATTTTGCAGCGAACTCCTCAAAACTAAACTTGGCTTGAGGCAACTGCCGGCGTTTGGCCTCTTCGTAAAGATGATTCAGATCGAAAGCCCCGTCGAAATGGTGGTGCAAGTCGAGCTTGGGAAGTTGGTGTACGTATGTTGAGAGTGCTAAATCCATTTTATCTAAGCCTTTGTTTAATAATAAATTCCTTTGTCGTATTATACCCTTGTTCGATTAACTGTTCGATTTTTCTTGAATCGAATTCATACTGTTGCATGCCAAGCGTGTGTTGCGGGCGCAAGAGATATATCTTTTTTTTACGCAACTTTGGGGACATGGCCGCACGTTCGACAGCATCGTTCGCTTGGCTTCGAAAGAAAATACTGACCGTGCGGAGTGCAAGGTGCGAGGTATTTATTTTTTCCTCGTCGGCGTATTCCTCGGGTTCCATGCTAATGGCAATGACAGAGTCGATGCGCTCGTTTTCGAGCGCATCGATGGGCGTGTTGCGGACAAGCCCACCGTCGATGAAATACTCGTCCTTGATCTTAATCGGAGGAAACACACCCGGCACGGCAGCGGATGCTAAAACAAAATCTCTGAGCTCTTCGTCGCTCTGTGCATCTTCGCCGCGCAGGTAGTGAAGCTTGCCTGTCCGCAGGCTGATCGCCGCAGCGCGGTATTTGCGTTTAGAAGAGTTCAGTGAGACTAGACTCACGGCTTGGTTAACGAGTGTTCGTTGCATTTGGTCGCTTAAGAGAGCGTTTGCGCCAGTAAAAAAGAACTTTGCAAAACTTTCCATCGTAATGATTTTCTTCTGATCGATTGTACGCCAAAAGTTCAAGAGTTCGGAGATTTGTCCGGTTGCAGCAAGGTATCCGTTGAGGGCGCCAATCGAACTGCCAGCCACGGCGCGTATATCAAGCTGTGCTTCAAAGATTGCTTTGAGGGCTCCCGCTTGATACGCTCCCAACGCCGCTCCTCCAGAGAGAGCCAATCCATACCGTTGTTTTTTCTTCGAGAGTATCTTTTTAACCATGCTTTTAGACCTTAAGGTATATTATGGTGAATACAATCTATTCTTCTTTTTATGCGTACACTGCGGCAATGGTTTTTTTCAAAAACCCAAAATCCTGCCTCGCGGTCAGTTGTGATGATTTGCGTGATGGCGGTATGAGCGGCGTGTGCTGCGATAAATCCCACAAACGTTGTCAAGATGCCTTCGCCCGCGCACGAGGGTAAGGAGCTTTGATCGACTTCATCAAAGACACAACGGTAGCAAGCGTTCTCGACACCGTTCACGAGCATCGTGTGGCCTTGCGCTGCAGCGAGTGACGAAATGACAGCCGGGACTTTTGCGCGCAACGCTAAGTCATTCACGGCGAATTTCGAGGCGAGGTTGTCGCTCCCTTCGCACACGAGTGTTATTTTTTCAAGAGATGAAAAATTTCCCGCCTCAAACATAGAGTCGTGTGCAATCACTTCGATATGTGGATTGATAGATTGGAGAAACGCACGCGCCTCGGATGCTTTATTTTTCCCCACTGCGTCATCCGAGTAAATCCATTGCCGACCCAAATTACTCGTTTCAATGGCGTCTCCGTCAAAAATTTCTATGCAACCGACGCCGCTTGCAGCCAAGAGAGGTAAGGTTGTTGCCCCGAGGCCTCCCGCGCCGACGACCAAAACATGTGCATTTTTCAAGCGCCGTTGCGCGTCGCCGCCCAAAAGTAAAATCTGTCTGCTATAGCGTTC
The DNA here is from genome assembly GCA_963205035.1 of Spirochaetota bacterium. Classification (GTDB taxonomy): domain Bacteria; phylum Spirochaetota; class Leptospiria; order Turneriellales; family Turneriellaceae; genus Turneriella. The sequence continues at coordinate 5,306 of CAUJII010000013.1, read as the reverse complement.
GAGCTCCGCCTTGGTCAAATTTGTAGGAAGCATTCTCAGTGCTTCAAGAGGCTCTCGCCCCACTCGGTTAAAATTCTTTGTTGATCGGAGAGTAGTTTTTTTTCATCGACTGCTTCTCTAAGATACGCGATGATAAATGAAACACGGCAAGACTTCTTTTTTCCCGCGACTTGAATTGTCGCGATAGTATAGCAATAATTACTCGCGCGCTTTGCAGCGTCAGAAAAAAGAAGACAGGTTGCGTTTCCATTCTTAATAACGTGGTTTTCTGAAGTTGGTTTCCACGAGCCTTGCTTTGCCAAAAAATTTGTGACAGCTTTTTGATAAACTCTGTGCGCGAGGTCGGAATCGAGAACAAGATCGCTCAACTCATAGAAAACTTCAATCTCTGCAAGGCCCGCCGCATCGGTAAAGAGTGCGCGGTTCTCATGGTGATCGATATCGACATAACCGGCAGGCATCGTGAGCGAGAGAAGCGCCGGCTCTTGAGTTTCATTTTTTTCGGTAAATACTTTCTTGCTTGAACTGAGAGCAGCCGAGCGTAAGAAAGGCGATTCGCTCTCTTTGACTTGTCGAAATTCATGCAGTATCTTCTTGAGCAGAGTGTCTGCTCCAAAATTTTCTAAGTCTGGCGCACAAAGATCAATCGCGAAGTGCGGTCTCGAAGCGTAGGCGCAGACTAACTGTTTTTTGCCGCGCACGTCGGCGATGCGGTATATACGTCCCCATGCGCCGGTTTCGATAGTTTGCGCATTCAAATCGGTGGCCAGCGTGTCGTAGACTTTTTGCGTTAGCTGCCAGGGTAGGGTGCGTGTGACTGTGCCTCGAAGAAAGAAATCAGCATTCTTGCATAAAAAAGCCACCCGGCCGTTCTGAACCGTAAAGTGATTGTTTTTCGGAATTTCAGCCTTGAAAGAAAACTCGCAGGGGTTCGTTGTACCACCCTCGGCGGTTAATACGCTGCTTGCGAAGGTAACAAACAGAACGATACAGAATTTTGTCAGAAATGGAAATTTCAGCAAAACGCGCATAGTTAGTCGCCGCAATTAAAACCCGCGTGCAGGTTCCGGTCATCGAGTTGGAAGTTAATAACCGGAACGTTGCAAATACGCGGCGTATTATCTCCGCTTATTGAGCGGCGTCGGCAGGTTTTTCTTCAGCTTTGGGCGCTTCTACTTTCTTGGGCACTACCTTGCGGATCCGCGCAATAATGTCGCCGATAAAAAGATCGGAACTCTTATTCTGTTCAGCAAACTCGACCGCACGGGTTAAATCCGCATTATCTAAATCTTTCAGATTGAGAAGTGCCAGTAGCTCGGTATAGATGACTTGGTTGTCCGGATCGGCCTCGAGGGCTTCGCGTAAAATCGTTGTGGGACGTCCCTTCGTGTCCATGCGGCCGAGCGCCGCAGCCGCTGCAATGCGCACACCCGCTGACCGGTTGCTCTTTAAGAGCTCGCCCAAAGGCTCGATGGCGTCTTTTGCACCGTCATTGCCCAAGTATTGTGCGGCAGCAATCGCAGTCGCATCGTCAGACGATTTAAGATCGTTTAAGTATTCATCTTTGCTTTTGGCGAACAACGCCACAGCAGGTATTAAGAAACAGAGAAGCGCTAATTTTTTCATTGAAATCCCCTTTGAACAGTTAGTACGCGTTATGTAGAGTGCACGGCAAGAATTTTTTTGAACTCGAGGAGCATTCTGTCGCGGGGCGCGCCTTGCGGCAGAGACTCTAATTGCGCAAAGACTGTTTCTTGGCTCAGCGTCAAGCCAGCCAAAACATGATCTCGAACTGAGTAACGCGCCATCAAATTCAAGATGACCGCTTCTGTTTCGTGATTTTGCATGAGGCGCCAAGCCGAAAGGATTTCTTTTTTCTCGCGCTCCGTCACACGTTCGAAAAGTGTGAAAAGCGGAGGAGTCACTGAGCCGTTAAAAAAATCCTGTAAGCCTTTCTTCTGAAGCCTTTCGGCGTCGAAATAATCCAAGTAATCGTCTCGCTCTTGAAAAAAGCGGCCGAGTGAAAGCCCCAGGCATGCAGTCTCGGAAGCGAAGTAATCCGTCTCGCCCCGCAGGACAGCCACAAGCGCACCCGCTGCTCGAAAAAGCACGGCAGTTTTTCCGTCGACGATGGATGCGTGAGTTGCCCGTGTCGCCCTCGCGTTGTAGAGTTCTTGCATTTGCAAGAGTTCGGCCGTCGTGAGCGATTGGATGGCGTCTGTAAAAATTTCCATTGCGTGGGAATTACCCATGCCGTTCAAGTATTTGAGCCCGGAGGCCAGGAGGTGATCTCCACCCAAAATAATTTGCTTGTTGCCAAAGAGCTTTGCGCCCGTGGGTTTGGCCCGCCGCTCTTCTGCGCCGTCGATGACGTCGTCGTGCAGGAGGCTTGCTGCATGCACAATCTCTAAGAGAGCACCCCATTCGATAAGCGTCTTGTCGGGCAGCGCAAAAGATTTCCCTAAGTAATAGAGAAAGAGCGGACGAACACGTTTGCCGCCGCTTTCGACTACATACGCTGCAATCTTTCGGAGGATTTTGATATCCCCCTTTAAGATTTTAGTAATCGTATTATTAGTTTTGTGGATGACAAGGGACGGCGAAAGAAGCCGTCCCTGCTTTTTTAGCATGCGAAAACCAAGATCAATTACATCGATTCGAGAATTTTTGCTTTTTTAGCATTGAATTCGTCTTGTGTAATGAGTCCTTGGTCGAGCATTCCTTTGAGTTTCTGGATTTTTGCCATAGGATCTTCTGCGGCAGGTGCGGCCTGTTGCGGTTGCCCACTCACATTCATTTGGCCCATCATCTGCCCCATCATTTGGCCCATTCCCATACCCATGCCAGCTTGCATCATGCCGCCTCCTGCGCCTTCGTTTTTTGCCGACGCTTCGCCGATATCGAGCATACGCTTTTGCGCGTATTGGTCGCCCAAAATATTCATTTGCGCTTTATCTGCTTTTGCTTGTTGCAGCGCTTTGAAACCCGGATCGTCTTGCGGGATGTTGAGCGATTCAATCTCAAATTGTTCGATGGATAGACCAAATTTTTCAAACTTCTTTGTAAGAAGTGGTTTGAAAGCGTCTTCAATCTTTGAACGCTGTGTGTTGATTCGGATGATGTCGATGTTTTGTTCGTGGACCACTTGAGAGAGCATTTCTTCAATGTCTGAGACGATGCTCGAAAGCATGAGCTCTTGGATGCTTTCAGTTGTCGATTTCCCTTGAGTGCCAATCACCTCTTTGACGAAAACGCGCGTGTCTGCCACGCGGATGCCGAAGACACCGAAGGCACGCAAATTCGTTATGATTCCGAATTTTGGATCTTCGACTTGAATCGGCGTCTTGGTGCCCCAGCCGATATTTTGGAAAATGCGTTTAGAAACGAACCAGACTTCTGCCGCAAAAGGGGTGTCGCCGCCGAACACTTTGTTTACAAATTTTTCGAGGAGCGGAATGTTGTTTGATTTTAATGTGTAGGTGCCCGGTCCGAAAAGGTCGTGGCATTCGCCGCCTTTGAAAAACAAAGCTTCCTGCGAATCGTTGACAATGAGCTGTGCGCCCCAAGTCACGCCTTCGTCGGGGAACTTCCACGCAATATCGTCTGCGCCCCCGTTAAATTTTAATCTATCCACTAAAGCCATAGTTTCCTCCTGAAAAAAACTGAGAGAACATACAAGAAAATGGTGTGATGGTGCAAAGAGTTTTTATATAACTCCTTTCTGCAAGCGGCGGATGCGGTCTTCCAAAGGTGGGTGAGTCGAGAAAAGTGCGAGAAATCCGCTCTTGTTCGAGATTTTCATCGATGCTAAAGATGGCGATTGGCTGTTATCTACCTGTTCCGTTGTGCGGCTGAGTTTTTCGAGAGCCGCGATCATTTTATGTGGCCCAGCCAAGCGCGCACCGCCTGCGTCGGCATGGTATTCGCGGTAGCGAGAAAATGCAGCGACGACAATCGACCCTAAGAGCGTAAAGACGATATCGAACACAATGGTGAGCACCATGTTGAGGATATAAGGAAAGCCAGCGCCTTCGTCGTCGCTCTTGCTCATCGCAGTACTGATTGCAAACGCAACGATGCGAGACAAGAACATGACGAACGCGTTCACAACACCTTGTAGGAGTGTCATCGTCACCATGTCGCCGTTTGCGATGTGGCTGACTTCGTGACCCAAGACTCCCTCAACTTCGTTTGAATCCATCGCACTCAAGAGTCCCGTTGAAACAGCGACAAGCGAGCTCGAACGGGTAGGCCCGGTGGCGAAAGCGTTGATTTCTTGCGATTCATAAATCGCGACTTCGGGCATCGTGGTTAAGCCGGCTTGGCGCGACAGACGGTGCACGGTTTGTACGAGCTGCCCTTCGGCACCGCTGGCATTTTTAGGGTCGATGACCTTGAGTCCCATCGCCCATTTTGCCATAACTTTAGAAAGTGCCAGCGAGATGAAAGCACCGATAAACCCCCACAAAAGACAAAAAATGAGTAGGTTTGTTATATTGAGTCCGTAGCCTGCGCCCGACTTTTCAATATAACTCATGACGCCCAAGACTTGTAAAATGATCGATATAGTTGCTACGACCAAAATGTTAGTGATAATAAAAAGAATAATCCGCTTCATTGTAACCCCCGGCGTTTTTTTATTCCCATAAAGATAGTGTAAGACCGGCTCAATGGCCATTTTTTGTTTGTCGTGGGGGCGTATTTTACGCGGAGTTTAGGCGCACGCTCACTGGTAGGATTTTTTCTGCGCTAAGCCCACGCGAATGAAGCGGAAAATCTCCCGCAAAAGCGGCACGCATCGTCGCGAGGTCGGCGGCGTAGCGCGCACGCCTATATGCACGTTCGTAGGCAGTGGGTGTATTCAGCGTACGACAGGCCTTTTTTTGCGATGAGGATTGCTTTCCGGGCCGTTTCGAGTCCACCATTTTCATTTTTTTCGGTGACTTTTTGGTAGTTAATAAAATAGTCTGGAAAACTTTTGCGCTGGGCATACCGCGCACGCCGCAAAGACGACATCCGTGTCGGCGGCGTAGCGCGTGACTTCCTGCCACCGCGCCGCCCAGAAATGATGGTTTCGAGCTGAGTACGCCGACCCACGCCGGGGGGACGTGGGTACACGACGTGCCGCGCTAAGCCGCTGGCATGGAGGCCATCTTAGCGGCTTGTGCAGATACATCTCGACAAATCGCGGCATGAACACCCGAATCGCGAAGTCGACGAATCGCGATACCGACTCGCCCGAATGAATCGTCCGCTGCCAAAGCACACCGTAGAGGTTCTTATCAACCCTCCAGGGCCTTATGACG
>CAUJII010000012.1 GCA_963205035.1 Spirochaetota bacterium | reverse complement strand
TCTCGTCCATGGCAAAGTGACGAACAAAGAAGGGAAGGGCTTGCCCGGAAAAGTCGTGTTCGAGCGCTTGAGCGACGGCTCGCTCTTGGCGCGCACAGAGACAAATGAAGAGGGTGAGTTCAAAATGAACCTGCCGTTGGGTGAGACGTATGCGATCCATGCCGACGCCCCAGGCTATCTCCCTGAGAGCACATCTGTTAATCTAAAAGACGGAGCGCCGAAACAAAGTGCGATTGCGCTCGAGATGACGCCATTTGCTGCGGGGGCTAAAATCCCCATAAACAATATCTTCTTTAAGAAGGGGTCTTACAAACTCTCGAAAGAATCGTATTCTGAACTCAACCGACTCACAAAAATCCTGAAGACGCACCGTGAGTTGAAAGTTGAAATTGGCGGTCACACTGATAATACGGGCAACCAGAAAAAAAATATGGAGCTTTCTAAAAATCGCGCACGCGCGGTGATGGATTATTTAATTGAGAAAGGCATGCCGCGTGCGAACATTCGTGCGGTTGGGTATGGCGAAGAGCGACCGGTTGCCAAGAACACTACGGCAGAGGGCAGAAAAAAGAACCGCCGCGTCGAGTTGACTATCTTATCGGTCGGCAAGAAATAGTTAGTCGCTGAGAGACTCAAGGGCTGCGATGTGAGGAGAGTCGATGCTTCAACTCTCCCTAAGGTTGGAATAAACCCGTTTAGAGCCTATTTAGAAGCCTTCTTTTCGACGAATTTTACGTGCTTGCGGATTTTTGGGTCATACTTCATCACTTCGAGTTTGCCACCCTGTGCTTTCTTATTGCGGGTTGTGGTGTAGAAATACCCCGTACCGGCAGTTGACTCGAGCTTCACGATTTCGCGCATACGCCATGGTGATTTGTTCAGATGCGGTGTAAATCTTCTTCGTCGAGTTAAATTCCCCAAATCGGCTTTACGCCCGATATATTCCAACCAAACAGTGCTCATGCACCAAAATATATATTCAGGTATTTTTGTATTTTTTGCTCTTTTTGCGCCGCTGACTGCGGCATCCGTCATGACGACAGACGGCGAAGTGATTGAGGGCACGGGGATAATCCACACTAAAGAAGGTGTTGTGATTACAGACGCCGCCGGCAAAGGGATTCTCGTGGAATACAGTCGCATCCAATCGATCAAAGAAGATAAACCAAAAGCGATGCCGGAGGCTCAGCCTGCTCAGGGCCCGATTGCTGAGGAACCCAAGACCGCAGAAAAGGCGGCAAAATCTCCAAGCGAATCGAAGAGTTCCCAAGAAGCACCTCCCGGCCACCACCGCCACGACGGTTTTTTTCTGAGGATGTTGGGCGGCTACGGCGCGCTCAATTTGAAAGAAACGCCGATTTTTACCGACGGTACAGGAACGGGGTCGATTAGTGGTGGATCATCTTTTTTTGGATTGCAACTCGGGTTTGCGGTTTTAGACAATCTTATTCTCTACGGGAGCGTAACCGGCCACTTAGCTTTGGATCCGACTTGGGCTGTCGATGGAGTCAAGCTGGTGCCGCTTACCAGTACTTCTGTGGGTATCAATGTCTATGGCGCGGGTGTGTCGTATTATTTTGATGCTATCAACGCGTATGTGAGCGGTAGCGCGGGTGCCGCGCGGGCAACATTTACTGCCGATAAAACGGCATACAGTTCGGAAAGAGGTTTTGGGATGGATTTGCAAATTGGTAAAGAATGGTGGGTGTCTGCCAATTGGGGTTTAGGCGCTGCATTTTTCTTTCACTACAGCCGCATGGACGATGTGGGTTCGGGAAATATTATTCCCAAAATTACGAATACAGTCGTCGGTCTTGCATTCAGCGCGACGTTCAACTGACGCTCGCTCAGACCGAGATCTATCCCCCGCCGCATTGAATGCTTAATTGGAATTGAACGCCTGTTCGCGAATTAAGATGAATCCGCATGGCGACTAACTACCCGCGTTTCTTGGAACCGCTCGATTTTGGCTTTGCGAAGATGCGCAACCGTTCGCTCATGGGCTCGATGCATACCGCGTTGGAAGAAGTCGAAAACGGCTTTGAGCGTTTGGCCGTTTTCTACGCCGAACGGGCAGCGGGAGAAGCGGCGCTCATTGTCACGGGGGGGATTGCTCCGAACCCAGCCGGGCGCGTTTTTACAGGTGCCGCCAAAATGGATACCGAAGAAGAGGCACACGAGCACCGAACGCTGACAAAAGCCGTTCACGATAACGGTGGCCTCATTGCCATGCAAATCCTCCACACGGGGCGATACGGCTACCACCGCGACTGCGTGGGAGTCTCCGAACTCCAAGCCCCGATTAACTTCGTGAAACCTAAGAAGCTTTCGGAAGCACAGATATTGCAGACGATAGCCGACTATGCGCGCTGTGCAGCATTGGCGCAGAGTGCGGGTTACGATGGCGTCGAAATTATGGGGAGCGAAGGCTATCTCATCAACCAGTTTACTGCGGCGCGGACGAATAACCGTGAAGACGCTTGGGGGGGAAGCTATGAAAACCGTATGCGTTTTCCCGTCGAGGTGGTGAAAGCCGTGCGCAAAGCGGTGGGCCCGAATTTTCTCATCATTTATCGTCTATCGCTCTTAGATTTAGTCGAAGGCGGCTCTTCTTGGGAAGAGGTCGTGCTGCTCGCAAAACAGATAGAAAATGTGGGAGCTTCGATTCTCAACACGGGTATTGGCTGGCACGAAGCGCGCATTCCCACAATCGCGATGGTTGTTCCCCGCGCTGCTTTTTCGAGTGTGACGGGTAAGTTAAAGAAAGAAGTGATGCTTCCTGTCGTCGCGTCCAACCGTATCAACACTCCGGAGATCGCAGAATCTATCTTGAGCAAGGGCGAAGCGGATATTGTGTCGATGGCTCGGCCATTCTTGGCAGATCCTAATTTTGTTGCGAAGTCACGTTCGGGAAGGGCACACCTTATCAATACGTGCATCGCGTGCAACCAAGCATGCCTCGACCATACCTTTAGCGGAAAGACAACGTCGTGCTTGGTCAATCCGCGTGCTGGCAATGAAACAAATTTGAATTACAACCCGGCATCAGAAAAGAGGAAAATTGCGGTCGTCGGTGCGGGGCCTGCGGGGCTTTCTGTAGCGACAGTTTTGGCAGAACGGGGCCATAGCGTCACGCTTTTTGACCAAGACAAACAAATCGGCGGCCAACTCAACACCGCACGAAAAATTCCCTCAAAGCGGGAGTTCGACGAAACGATCCGTTATTTTGGAAATATGCTGACCGAGCACAACGTGGCAGTCCGGTTGGGGCGTAGGGTCGAGGCGAAAGACCTAATCGAAGAAGGTTTTTCTGACGTCATTTTGGCCACAGGGATTAGACCGCGCAAGCTCGCGATTGCCGGTGCCGACAGAGCAAATGTCTTGAGCTACCTCGATGTCATTCGAGAGGAGAAACCTGTTGGGAAGCGTGTCGCAATTATAGGCGGCGGAGGCATTGGCTTTGACACGGCCCTTTTTATCACAGACCCCGGTTACAAGACCTGGGATAAGGCCGAAGATTTCGCAAAAGAATGGGGCTTTGATTTAGGAGTATCTGCACGCGCAGGGCTTTCTGAGAAAAATACGGCGTACACTGCATCCCCCCGCGAGGTGACGATGTTCAAGCGGAGCAAGGGCAAGTTTGGAAATACCCTGGGCAAGACGACCGGGTGGATACACAAGCTGACGCTTACGGAACGCGCCGTTCGGCAGGTCTCAAACGTCACCTATGAAAAGATTGACGACGAGGGGCTACATTATACTTTGAAAGGAGAAGCGCAGGTTTTGCCTTGCGATACTGTTATAGTGTGCGCGGGCCAAGAGCCGCAACGCGAAATTGAAGAGGCACTGCGCAAAGGCGGCGTTGCGGTGCATCTCATCGGAGGCGCAAAAGAAGCGGGGGAGCTCGACGCTAAGCGCGCCATCGCGGAAGGTGCCGAATTGGGGGCAAGATTATAGCTCAAGGAGTCGATACTTAAAGGGTTGTTATGGCAGAAAAATTACTCTACGGCGAGAAAGAAAATCTCTGGATATGTTACAACCGACCTTTGAGCGAAGCTTTCTTAAACCAGTTCCACAAGACAGTGAGCGCAGCGCAGATACACCAATTTGAAAAGTTGGCGCGCGAACTCAAGAGCGAATTAGAGACGATTGCGATGGAGCAGGCGCACTACATTGCGCAAATCAATAGCGCGTACCAGCGCCATTTGGAATACCGCCGTCTCGATCCATTTGTCTCGATGGACGACAAGTCTCTCAAGTATGTACTCGAGTTTTTGGAAGAGTCAATCAGAGAAGCGGCCAGTGAAATCAATAAGTCAAAAGCAAAAAGCCTCATGGGCTAAGGAGTTCTATGAAATTGTCTAAGTACTTAATAGGGGGAATCCTCCTTGTGCTCACGCAGTGCGTGAATTTGCCGATGGACGACAAAGTAGCGTTTAAGGCATACCCCAATCCGTATAGCCCGGCGGCAGGCGTCTTGACCCTTGAAAAACTCGATGGGGCTAATTTTAGCGACACACAAAACTTGGTCGTGGTGTTAGATTTCAACTTGCAAGAAGTTTATCGCGCTAACATCCTTCCCGATACGACAAAAAATAAAATTGTTTGGGCCGGCGTCGATAGCAATGGCAACACGATAGCTCCGGGTGTGTACTACATACAACTTATGGAAACAAATGCGACCGCGATTACAGGCAAAGACAGCCTCTTCAAGTTGATTGTCGAATAGGAGTTTTATGCGTAAGAAATACCTTCTCATCAGTTTACCTTTTTTCATCAGCGCACTTTCCGCACAAACATCGTCCGCCGATTTCTTGAACCAAGGCTTCGGCGCAAAAAGCGCGGGCCTCGGCAATGCGTACGGCGTTGTCGTGTCCGATCCCTCGGCGCTTTATTGGAACCCGGCGGGACTCGCACAAATCCACACGGAGAAACGCAGTTCACAAACCGTCGATACCGTGCGCAACCCCGACAGCATGGCGGGCGATGAAGAGTTCAACAAGCTCTTAGACGACCAAAACACGGCAGGTTCGAGCGAAGCGAAGACCGTCGAGATTACCGAGCGCGGCACGCAAGTGCAGTTCAACGGCTCAGGGAGTTATTTATCGAATGGTCGTCTTCTTTACTTTGGCGGTGCCGGAGTAACTTTAGGCTCGGGTGCTTTAGCGGTAGGGTATGGCGGCACACAAGTCGCCTCTGCAAAAGGCTACGACGCATTGGGAAATACCACAGGCGCAAAAACTTACCAAGGGCATACCGCGTATTTGGGTTATGGCTGGGGAGCAGGCCCTGTGCGCTTAGGCGTTAGTGGTTTCGCGGTGCGCGAAGATCTTGCGGGCGGCACAGTCACGGGCGGCGGCATAAACATTGGAACACAGGTTGTTGTACTGCCTCCGCTATTGTCGGTTGCTGCAGACATCCGTAATTTGGGAGCGCTCCAGAGCCGCTCGGGGTCGTCTTTCAAAGAGGCGGCAAAACTCGACACGCTCTTTAGTTTTTCGATGCAGGTTCAAGCTCCGCCGCCGAATTCAAATTTCAAAATCATTTTAGGTTTCACGGCGAACGTCGACAAGCCGCAAGGTGACGGGCTGAAAATGAACATGGGTGTAGCTTATGGTTTCACCAAATATACTTATGTGATGTTGGGACTGAATGGTTCTAAACCAGCTCTGGGGCTTGGCGTTAATGTCGGCAAGACGTTCCAAATGGCAATTTCCGCGACGCGCGACATGCAAGGCCGTGAGTTCCAGTATTTTGGCGAACTCAATTTCGCGTTCTAAAAGGGTTTGAGAATTCTTTCGCAACATCCAGTTAAGTCGTCTGTCAGACGATGAACACGAGCGGCGCAGAAAAAACACTGCCTAAACTTTGGGGAGTCATCAACCTGACTCCCGATTCTTTCTATGCGCCTTCGCGCGCCACGCTCAGAGAAGCGTTGGGGCGCGCTGAAGCAATGCTCGCCGAAGGAGCGGACATTATCGATATAGGCGCCGAGAGCACGAGGCCGGGTGCTGCCCCCGTGAGCGCAGAAGCGCAGAGCACAATCCTAGTGAGTTTTCTCAACGACTTTGGCTCGCATCTGGGCGACGCTGCGCTCTGCAGAATTTCCGTCGATACGCGAGACCTTCGCGTTATGCAGCGAGTCTCAGAATTTCCACTCGGCGCAATCAACGATGTGAGCGGAGGCAATCAGGCGACGTATGAATTTATTGCGGCTCGCCAAATCGACTATGTATTGATGCATACGCAAGGGACTCCACAAACAATGCAAAGTAATCCCCAGTACAAGGATGTCGTGCAGGAAGTTTCGGCGTATTTGAAGGAGCGTGTTGCCGCACTTACCGCATGCGGAGTCGATGAACAACGCATCATCTTAGACGGCGGCATAGGTTTTGGAAAACTGGTCGACCATAACTTGAAGCTCATCGCGCGTTACGAAGAATTGCGGGTGGGCGGCTGCCGCCTTCTTGCCGGTGTTTCGCGCAAATCGTTTATTGGAAAGGTCACCAGCGAAGAAGAACCCGAAGAAAGGCTTTTTGGAACATTGGCTATCCAAACGTATTTATCTTTACGCGGTCTCGACATTTTGCGCGTTCACGATGTAAAAGCAATGTACCAAGGATTGAAGCTAATTGCCGCATTACGAAACTATGAGCTTTAGCCTGCGCGCCGCATTCGATATTTTTCTGGTAACCCTTGTTGTCTACTATGGTTACCGACTGGTGAGACAGAGCCGCGCCGTACCTATCTTGGGCGGCGTTGCGCTTTTTCTCCTGCTTTCGATTATTAGTCACCGCGCACAGCTTGAGACCCTAAGCTGGCTCTTCGACTCGATCTCGGCATATTTTGTCATCGGCATTCTGGTCGTTTTGCAGCCAGAGCTCCGTCGGCTCTTTTATCAAATTGGTCAGGCGCAGTGGTATAGAAAACTTATCCCCGTTGAACAAGTTCCGGTTGACGACATTGTAAACGCAGTCAAACAAATGAGCGAGGCGAAGTGCGGCGCACTTATTGCGCTTGTCCATAAAGTGGGATTAAGACAGCACAGCGAGACTGGCGTTCAGATTGGCGCACGCGTGACACGCGAACTTTTGGTTTCGATTTTTTATGGCAAGAATCCTCTGCACGATGGGGCGGTCATAATCGAGGGGCAGAGCTTGGTCGCCGCAGCGTGCTATCTACCGATGAGTAATGCGACGGGCATAAAGCGTAGTTTTGGCGCACGCCACCGCGCTGCTTTGGGCTTAAGCGAAGACTCCGATGCGCTGCTTCTCGTGGTTTCAGAGACAAGCGGAAAGATAACTCTTGCGTTCTTAGGCGAGCTCAAAGAGGGCATTGATCTTGCGCGGCTACGCAAGATACTTGTCGCTTTCAACGAGAACACGCTCAGCGACGCATGGAGTGCTCTATGATACGCCGTGCGCTTCGCTATATTTTCATCGAAGATTTTTGGGCCAAGTTATTTTGTCTTATTATCGGTGGGGGACTGTGGTTCTATGTGCAATTTGCGCGTGTTTCTGAAAATACATTCAACATCCCTTTGGAATATGTAAAGAAACCGAGCAATCTCTATATCAAGGCGGGTGCTCCACGCTTCATTAAAATTGTCGTGCGGGGTCGCGACGAGTTCTTGAAATTTTCAACGACGGGCATTAAAGCTGAAGTCAACTTGCATAAGGCAAAAAGTGGCGAAGCTTCGTACCCCGTCGTTTTCGATACGAGACAGCTACCCGAGCGAGTTGAAATTTTCTCGAAGCCCAAGACAATTTCGGTTGAGCTCGAGCGAGGGCGTAGCCGCAAGTTTACCATCAAGCCCATTCTTACGGGGTCTCCTGATGCCGCGTATAAAATTTTACGCGTTACAACGATACCTACGCAGCTTGAGCTTTCAGGGCCAGAAACCGTAATGACGACACTACAAAACCTGGAAACAGAGCCTTTAGATTTGGACGGAACAAAGACTACTTTTTCCAAACGCGTGCCGTTAAGGCTACCGGAAGATGTCTGGGCGAATGAGACCCGCTTCGTGACAGTCAAGGTCGAGCTTCTGGCAAAGACAGTGATGGAAGAAGAGAAGTTTGAAGACATTCCAATACGGCTTCAAAATTTAGACGGAGCACTCGATGCTCTACTCTCTGAAAAGACAGTGACTGTGCTCCTTCAAGGGGAGGGGGCTGCGATAAGGCGTTTGACTCCGAACGATGTCTATGCGTTTGTCGATCTCCAAGCGACTCGATGGAATAAACAGACGGGGGAAATAATCCCACAGCCGACAGCGTCGGACTTAATAGTCAAAGCGCGGCTCTTGACGCACGGCAAGAAGATCCAAGTTGTCTCGGTGACTCCCGACAAGGTGAGTGTTCGCTTCAGCATCAAAGACGGTTATCAAAAGAAACAAGAAGGCAATAACTAATGGCAGAAAAAAAACGAGAGATTGCGCTCGGCGTCAACATCGACCACGTTGCGACACTACGCAACGCGCGCGGCGAGAACGACCCTTCGGTGCTTGAGCTTGCAAAGGTCGCAGAAGCGGCAGGCGCCGATCTCATTACGGTGCATTTAAGAGAAGACAGAAGGCATATTCAAGATGGAGATATCGAGGAACTAAAGAAACACCTCCACATTCCGTTGAATTTTGAGATGGCGTTGTCTCACGAAATTTTAGCCGTTGCAAAGAAGATTGAACCCACGACTGCGTGCATCGTGCCCGAGCGTCGCGAAGAGGTGACGACCGAGGGCGGCCTCGATGTGGTGCAACAGAAAGAGCGAGTGAAAGAATTTGTGAAAGAGCTTCTTGCTGTGGGAACAGAATCGTTCCTCTTTATCGAGCCCGACTTGAAAGCGGTGCATGCAGCAAAAGAAACCGGCGCTAAGGGGATTGAATTTCACACGGGCGCGTATGCGCGTGCTTTCAGAAATAATCTGAAACGCGCCGAGAGTCTTTCGCGGCTTATTGAAGCGTCTCGCGAAGCGCACAGCTTAGGTTTAGAAGTCCACGCAGGGCATGGGTTGAACTACCACAACCTTGCGCCGATTTGCGCGATTGACGAAGTTGTTGAGCTGAACATTGGCCACGCCATTATCGCACGCTCGCTCGCCACGGGGCTCAGCGCCGCAATCCGTGCAATGAAAGAAACGATGCGGCAAGCGTTGTAATGGGTTACAAGAATCTTTACGAAGCGGTTTTAGACCTTGAAAGAAACGGCCACCTCGTCCGCGTCAAAGAAGAAATCGATCCTTACCTCGAAATGGCGGCAGTGCATCGGCGCGTGCACGACCAAAAAGGGCCGGCACTTTTTTTTGAAAATGTATCGGGTGCAACATTTCCGGCAGTCTCGAATTTATTTGGGACTGCCGAACGTGCACATTTTCTTTTCAGAGCTTCGCTCGCTCCGCTCAAGAGCGTTATGCGTCTTAAGGCGTCGCCGCTTTCGATTTTTCGCCCCCGCGTTTTTTGGAATGCGCTGACTTTCGGCGTCCACGCTCTGCCGCGCAGAGCATGCTTCATGCCGACTTTCAAAGAGGTTTCGCTCAAGGATTTGCCCGTTACAACGTCATGGCCGAAAGACGGCGGGCCTTTTGTTACACTGCCGATGGTCTATACAGAAGACATCGAGAAGCCGGGCGTCATGCACTCGAACTTAGGGATGTACCGCGTTCAAACCTCGGGTAACGAATATGTCGATGGCAAGACGATGGGGATGCACTACCAACTCCACCGAGGCATTGGCATCCACCACACGAAAGCAAACGCACAGAAGAAGCCTTTGAAGGTGACACTCATGGTCGGCGGCACACCCGCGCTGATGCTTTCGGCGGTGATGCCGCTTCCAGAAAATATTCCCGAGCTTCTCTTTGCTTCTTTATTAGGCAAGCGCAGTGTGGCGTATCGCCGCAAAAAAGGATTCTTCTATTCCTCACAGGTGGATTTTTTGGTGCACGGAGAAGTACGTCAGAATGATACGCTCCCCGAGGGGCCTTTTGGCGACCACTTGGGGTATTACTCGCTCACGCACCCCTTTCCTGTGCTTCATGTCGAGAAAATTTTAGCGCGCAGAAAGAATGCCATCTGGCCGTTTACTGTAGTCGGCCGCCCCCCGCAAGAGGACTCGCAATTTGGTGCGCTCATCCACGAGCTTACGGGAGACTTAGTTTCGTCGGAGATACCCGGCGTCAAAGCGGTGCATGCAGTCGACGCAGCGGGAGTGCACCCGCTTCTTTTGGCGCTGGGTTCAGAGCGTTACATGCCGTATCTCGAAGCTCAGCCGCGAGAGATTTTGACGCAGGCGAATGCGATTTTGGGTTTTAACCAAATGTCGTTGGCGAAATATCTTTTCATTACAGCCGATGACGGTGGGGGAGTGCCGTCGATTTACGATGTGAAGGCATTCCTGTGTCATCTCTTGGAGCGCGTCGATTGGACCCGCGATTTGCATTTCCAAACA
>CAUJII010000011.1 GCA_963205035.1 Spirochaetota bacterium | reverse complement strand
CTCAAGACGCAGGGCAACATTCTAACCGATAGCTCGTTTCTGAAAAGTTTGATCGTGACAGATTTTGACGGCCAAGGCGTTGCGTATCTTCTTCTCGTTGTCCGTCCCAAGAAAACGGCGGCCGAGATGGCTCTCTACGCTTCGACGTTGGATTTCTCACGGACCGTTTCTCTGACTCCCGAGGCATTCGGCGTCGAAGAGAACCGTCTACTCGCAACGCTTCTTGCTTTTCAAGCAAAGCCTCGCGAAATATTTCAGCTTCGCGGGCAGAGATATGTTTCTGTAAGAAGAATACTATTTGCAAATCAAATCATGGTCTATGAGTTTTCTCCGATGCCCGCTGTGTATACGTTCTTTACTCCTTACGTGACACTCCTCTGTCTTTTTTTTATGGCGGTTTGGATATTGCATGGGCATTCGTTGTCGAGACGCGCAAAACGCGAGGCGTCCGAAAGAATTCTCTATAACTACGACAGAGCATTCGCTGCGCAGAGCCATGCGCTGGCGGAGCTCTCAAAGCTCGCCACAGAGAATAACGTGCGCGAAAAACTCGTTGTGGGCGACCAGAGACAAATTGAGATCGAGGAGCGAATTAAAGAAGAAAGAGAGGCACTAAAGAATGCGACTCAGCCGCAACAGCCCATCATCATCGAACAGATGCCCGAAGAAAGACAATTCCGGTTCATGAACCCAGCGCGGCGCGTGACGGCATCTCTTGAGGGTAGAGCTCTCGACGAGAAAGAACAAAAGCTACGCGAACGCGCTTTTGGCGACGAATTACACGACCTTATGGATAAGATGGAGCGCCCGGTTGCGCCCTTACCCAAAGATTCCGATAACGCTTCGATTCTTGAGAAAATTTCGGCCTTTGAAGAAAAGTTCCGTTTTCCGAACGTAGATCAATACCTTTATTATCTCAACGAACTCTATTTTGACCAAGTGACCGACGAAGAGCTTTCCGAAGCCTTGCGCGTGGCCGGAGATACTTTACAAGCGCACGATTTCGCAATCCTGCCTTACGACGCGAGCATCGCGGCCTTCCGTTGCGCATTTGTCCGTGGTGCGGCGGAGGAGTTAAAACACACACTCTATCTCTTGCCGCAAGACAGCGTCTTTCCGAACGACGTGGAGAAATACGATTACGTCGCATTCGATGGAGCTCTCAAGAGCAATCTGTTTTTCACGAAGAGATTTCCCGCCGGTTTTCTGGACTCGATCAAGGGAGTTCATATTTTTGTTTTGAAAGAATCCTTCCTGCGCGGGCGCATTCTTTTTTTCGATAAAACGCGCGGCGGAAAAATCGCCGACGTTCAAAGTATCGATAACGTCTACACGTATATTCGTCAAGTCGCGCCTGCGATGCACAACTACTTTACAGAAAATCAGACCGATGACCTTGTCGAGCCCATCGATCTGACCGAATGGCTGCAGCGCGAAGTGCGCGAATCGCTGGCACTTTCTGAGACAGAAAGTGCGCTCTGGATTTCACAGTTTGTTTTTGAAGAGTCGCTTTCGGGAACTCGCGCCGAGAGCCTTGTTTCTCAAATTTCTACGCTCTTGAAGCGCGGCGAAAAGGTGATGCTTGTTAGCGCATCGCGTCTCGTGGTCGTGCACAATAACCTCTCTCGCCACTCAATCGAAGATGCTATCGCAGAAGTCGGCATGAAATACATTGTCAAAGAAAGCGAGTTTGGAAAGAAGAGCCGTAACATCTACACATTCATAGAGTTTTAGATTCGGTGTAATTCCCACAAGAGCTAGAAGCGCCACTCTAAACCAACATAGGGAATAATTGTGATCGCACCTTCGGGGACGATAATTTTTGGGTTCGTTGCAGAGTAGGGTTGGTTGTAATTCCATTTTTGCTGGTTGGCGGCGACGTAGTTATAGATGTTAATGATTTCGATGTACCAACTAAAATATCCCCAACTGAAAGCGCTCTTGTGCGTGTAACGAAGATCGAGCCGATGCGAGATGGGGAAGCGCGCACCGTACGTATTGGAAGAATAGATAGGAGAGTAGCGCGTGTCGTTGGGCGTTGCGCAAGTGTAGACGCCGCCTGTGCAAACAGAGTTCACAATGTTTGTATAAGGGAAACCCGAGTAGACTTGCACCTGCGCGGCTAAAGTGTGCGCACCCCACCTGTAACCAGCGACGAGCTTTATCGAATGCGGTTGCTCATACTCAAAGCGCCCCCACCGACCGAACGATTTGTCCTCGGCTCTTGTAAAAGTATAACTCATCCATCCGAAGAATTCGCGCTCTTTGTCTTCTCTATCTTTACGCACGAAAACTTCGATGCCTTGCGTGCGCATCTCGCCGGTGTTTCTAAAAACCGCTCCTGTAGAGGTCGCATACGATTCGACAAGCCTGTCGAATGTGTTCGCAAAACCTTCGAGCTTCACGACCCACGCATTCATTTTTTGCTCGAACCCTAACGTGCTGTGCCGCGCCCGCTCGGGTTGAAGGTTTGCCGCCGCTGAAATTTGCGCGACGTTGTTGAAGACCCCGTTGAAATAGAATGTATTGATTTGAGGGTGCGATTGGTATTGCCCCGCCGCTGCCGAAATTGTCGTTTCAGAAGCGAAGGTATAACTCAAGAGCGCGCGCGGGTCGAGAGTTGCAATGCGCGAAAGCGTCAAGAAATCGCTGCGCAAGCCCGGCACAAAACGCAGCCCGCCCCACTGGAATTTATTTTCTACATACCCTGAAACGAGCGAGTTCATCTCATGCACGTTCACAGGGACGCTCACGTAAAGCGCACTATTGCCAATGTCGGGCATTCCGGTCGCGGATAGTGCTCCGGTTTGCTGCTGTGTGCGTCCCGTCGATTGGAAATAGTAGAGATTATATTCTGCCGCAGCACGTAGCGTTGCAAAAGACGACCAATCCCACTTGACTTTCTCTTTAAGACCCAAAATGTTTGGGCGGATGTTGAGGTTAATGGGAGAGAAAAAAGCCCCGAGCCCAAGGTCAGCGTAGAAATAACTATACGTGAGCGTATTATAGAGAACGAGACGATTTTCAAGCGTAGGCGACGCATGAAAGTCGTAGTACAAACCTTGGCTATGCGACGAGACATCGTTGCTCAGACTAAAATTCGATAGCATGGGGTCGTCGCCCTCTTCACGCTTCTTCGCTTTTTCTGCGTCGGTGAGTTTCCGTACAAAGCGCATCGTGTCGTAGCTGCCG
>CAUJII010000010.1 GCA_963205035.1 Spirochaetota bacterium | reverse complement strand
GCCTGAAAGCGATGGTTGGGCGTCGAACGCCGCTCTGCGGTACGATTTTTCTCTCACCAATATCCGTGCAGAGGTTTCCGGCCAAACGGTAACCGTTTCGTGGCAGAGCGAATTCCCCTCGGACACGATGCTCGAATGGGGTATGCAAGATGTCGCAGACAACCGCAAAACCGTGAGCGAGCTCACAACGAGCCATAGCGTCACGCTGACTAATGTCGCCGAAGGGCGTTACCGTTTCCGCGTGACCTCGGCGACCCGGAACTATCTCATCGCGTCTGTCGACAACTTGGGGAGCTTCTTCTTCGACGTGCGGATTTACCCCGCCGTGAGTAGCGTGAACGCGACCACTGACCAAGGACAGCGCACACTCACCGTGACGTGGACGACGGACCGCGACGCGAAAGGTTTTTTAGAATTGGGGAGCGATACCACTTTTGCAGGCATCGTTGGCGACGAGGGAACAACTCCCTCGCAGACTACGCATTCGATTACAGTGACGCTGCCCGCATACGACACAGCGTATCTCTACCGACTGCGGTCTGTGGACGACGAGGGAGACATGACGCTAACAGATAATAATGGCGTAGGCTTTTCGGTAACGATTCCGAACCCTGTCCCGCCACCCACGCCCGACGGTACGAGTGCGCATCCTTATATCATCGACACGAGCACAATTTCGATGGCTCCGGTGAATTATTCCCATAGCGCAAACACCGCGACGAGCACGCAAAGCCTCATCGACCGCTACTATCCCGCGACTCAAAAAGAAGACGGCAATGAGGTTGTGTATAAATTTACGATCACAAAAGATGTGACGTTCAAGGCAGAGTTGACGTCGGGCGGAGTTGCCACCGCCACTGTCGATAACGATGTGCATCTCCTGACAGATTTGTCGACTGTTTTGAATAAGCCCGGCGTCGATTTCAATACCTTCAAAACAGCGACGCTTTTTAATTCGGCAACGACGAGCCGCAACGATGTGAAGATTGGCACCCCTCCACCTCCTTTGACTCTCACTCCGGGAACTTATTACGTTGTCGTCGACGGTTTCAAGAATGCGTCGGGTACTATCAAGAACGGCCCGTTCACGCTGAATGTGCAGATGACTGAGACCCACACGGCGAGTACGACTCTGATCAGCGTTCCACCGTGGATCTATTCCGACACGCGCGACACGTCTACAGGAGATAGCAGCATTAACTATTATCCGGGATACACGCAGAACGAATCCGGCCCCGAAATTGTGTACTCGTTCACTGTGCCTGCGAATAAGAAATATAAGGTTGCCGCCGCTCTTTCTGGAATGGGTGTCGGTGTCGACATCGACATCCACTTACTGTCGTCTTTGAACCCACTCACCATCTTGGCGCGCAACGACACCGCAGTGACGCAGACTCTCGAAGCGGGAACATACTACCTCGTCGCAGATTCATACGTCAATTCGGCGGGCGTTGTGAAAAAGGGGACGTACACGCTTACGGTCAATTTTACCGATGTGACGAATGCCGTGCCGGCGAGTAGCGTCGTGCAGGGCTATCTCACGTACTGGTCGACATCGACCGCAGAGATTCAATGGAATAGACTCACACACCTTCTTTATTTTTGCATGGAACCCAACGCCAACGGTACCATCAAGTCGCTCCACGGTTGGAACACGACGCCGTCGGTTACCGTGGCAAAAAACAATAACGTCAATGTGCTGTTGTCGGTTTGTCTTTTTGGCGCTTCAGATATTGCAACGATGGTGAACTCTCCCGCGAACCGGACTACGATGATTAACAATATTATTACTCAAGTGACGTCGCGCGGCGCGCACGGCGTCGATCTGGATTTTGAAATCCCTCCCAAGTCCGCAAAGGCGGGCCTTACGACCTTTGTACATGAGCTGCGTTTAGCGTTTTCCGCCGAAGGCAACGCTCCAGACGGCCAACCGTACCGCATCCACATGGCGCTCATGCCTATAGATTGGGCGGGAGCTTATGACATTGCCAACTTCATCGACGACCTCGACTATGCGATGGTGATGAGTTATGAAGGGCATAGCGGCGCATCGACTCAGGCGGGGCCGACGAACAAGCTCTACTCGCCTGTGCCGCCGTGGGCGCAGAATTTTTCATACCAGTATTTTTTCAACCACTGGCTGGGGAAAATGGGGCAAGCAAATGCGCATAAACTCTTGGGTGGCGTCGGCTACTACATGCAAGATTATGCAACACAAGGTTTTTCCATCCCGTCAGCAAGCTTGGGTTCGAGTTACGTGAAGACCAAAATGTACTATCAAATTTTACCTCTTGTCGAATCTCTTAATCCTGATGGGATTAACACCATCCTCGGTTATGAAAGCACGATTGAAAATCCATACTACTTTTACAAGGCATCGGGCGTCTCGCACCAAGTCTGGTACGACACGAAAGCAAGCCTCAAGAAAAAGTATGCGTACATGCAATCGCGCGAGATGGGTGGCATGGGAATTTGGGCGCTCAACTACGACAAGGGATTGACGGCGACATGGGATGCCATCGCCGAGAGTTGGTGGTAGGTCAAGGCGTCACGAAGACCTCTCAGACAGAGGGGCGGGCCTCGGGCGCGCGACGGCAAAATACAAAAAATACTTGCCTGCACATACGTCGGTAGATAAGTTAAAGGTATGAGTGAGGCCACGTTGGAAAAGTTACGTCAAGAAGCGGAGACACTGACGCCGGATGAAAGGATTTCGCTGGCGGAGCATTTATTCGCAACAGTCCCCGCAAATCCTGAAATTGAAAAAGCGTGGCTTGAAGAAGCGGAACGCAGATCAAAAGATATCGATGAGGGAAAAGCGAAACTGCGGCCTTGGTCAGAGTTACAAGCCGAACTAAAGGGCCATCTTGAAAACCATCATCGTTGAAGACAGGGCAGAAGCAGAGATAAAAAACGCATTCTTTTGGTATCTTGAAAGAAAAGAAAGTATCGCTTTAAACTTTTACGAATCGGTCGCTAAGGCCATGAACAGGATTTTTACTTCCCCAAAGATCGGCAATCCGCTGACACCGCGTCTGCGAAAAATTCCGGTGGAGAAATTTCCTTATAACATGGTCTACCGGGAAGACCTCGAAGTAATTTACATTGTTGCTCTTTCGCACCACAAACGCAAACCGGAACATTGGCACGACAACAGTTGAAATGGCTTGCCGCCGCATTTAGGCGGTCTAAATTTGCGGCAGATGGCGGTCGTTGAGTGCCTCGCAGGGGCGTATCGAAACGCCGCGGCACTCAGCCACAGGCGCGCTGAGGTCTAAATCCACCACCGCCCAAATCACCAATCACGACGCAGCAACCTGATCTCCTGTTTGTATTGAAACAGTAATTCCATTGTTGTATTAATTCTTGACGCAAAGTCATATTAGCACAATGTGCTTTTATGACAACGCGCCTCACGGTTGACTTGGAGAATCCGCAGCTACTCAAGCTATTGAATCTCGAAGCGCAAGAAAAGGGCGTGCCAAAGAAAAAAATTGTGATCTCAGCGCTCGAGACGTATTTTTCTGAAAAATCAGAAAATCTCGCGCTCTTGAAATTAGCTGAAAAATCTTTCAGTGAATGGAATAACCCCCGCGACGATGCGTATAACAAGCTTTGAACCGGGTAAAATTTTACTCGTCCGGTTTTCATTTAGCGAGGGTGTGCGGTCGAAGAAGCGCCCGGCCTTGGTTCTGGCGCGCTCAAATTTTCGGCGGTTTACGCTTTATACAATCGCCATGATTGCGAGCGCAGAGGGCTTGGAGTCGCATAAGGCAGATGTTCGCATGGTAAATTGGCACGATTCTGGGTTGCCCCATGCGAGCACCATTCGCCTCGCCAAAATCGCGACCATCGACGCCGAGTTGGTTGATAAACCGTTGGGCACACTGGGGCGGCAA
>CAUJII010000009.1 GCA_963205035.1 Spirochaetota bacterium | reverse complement strand
TACACGGGGAGAAAGACCGGTGCCTCGTGAATCCACGCGACGTAGCGCTTCTTTGTCGCTGTCTCAGCGGAGCCAAAATAATCTGTCAAGATTGCATCGTCGTCTTCGCTGAGCGATGCACCCTGGAAAAGCCGCGCAAGAGAATAACGGGCAAGTCCCGCGTGTGTATCGAGTGCTACAATGTCATTTTGGTCTGTGCGACTAACTATTCCACGCGCGATATATTGACCGAGGGCCCGGTTATGCCACGCATACGCGAGCGACGCAGAGCTTTGCGCGACAATCCGCAAGATTTCGAGGCTCAAGCTAAATCCCTCGCCGTCTTGTCGGTTTTCCCAGATGCCCAGTCCCGCCTCTCCCCCGAGCGGCAAGATCCCGAGGCGCTCTGCTTCGCGCGTGAGCTCGAAAAGCTCGGTAGCACTTGGAATCTTCTCGCCTGAAAGCGTTATGGGAGCAATTTTACCCCACACAAAACGTTCGACGTGTTCCAGCAGCGACCCTTGACTGGAATCTTGAACCATGCGACCGGTTAATGTGCGGCGCACGATAGTCAACCTTTTTTTGAAGATAATTCGACCGATAAATCGTTTATTTTGAAGTGAAGCCGCCGTGTGGCATAGCTATTCTCTATGCTACCACAACCGAAGCGCGATTGTTCGAGCTTGCGCGAGTTCCTACTAAACTTGTTCAAGCCTTAAAAATAAGCGCGCCCCAAAACCCGCAGTGCAAACTTTGGAGCGCTTCTCTTTATTGATTAGCTGCTAGGGATTAGCCGCAGACCTTGACATTCGCCGCTGTTGAGCAGCTGCCTGTGCCTGTGATCTTGCAACCCATCTTTTCGCAACGCTTGCGTGCGTCGCTTGAGTCGCTGCTGCCCAGTCTGCATTGGTTGCAGCTTGAGCTCGAAGAGCAATTTGCGCATTTTTCTGCGTGGACAGCTCCGATCATCGGAAACAGAAAGATACACACGAGGAACAATTTTTTCATTTTAGAAACTCCTTCCCAAAATTGGGTTGTACACAGAACCCGGCGGCGTCGAGACGGCAAGACTTTTTCTTTACGCTCTGGCCTTTGAAAATCTAAACGGTTCTGGTGACACAGGCAAAGCAACCGTGGATTTATTCCCCTGCCGTCGATGGCTTCTGGATTCTCGGTATCCCCTTCATGGTTGTTGCCGTGGTCTTCTTGCTTCCGCCCGCGTACCTTCAGGCCGACACAATGACCGTCGTCAGTTGGGTAATCTTGGTCTTAGGCGTTGATGTGAGCCATGTTTACGCAACAATCTACCGCACATACGCCGATAGCGACATGCGGCGCGACCATCCGCTTTTTCTGTATCTCGTACCTTTTGCAGTTTTCTTAGGATTGCTTCTTTTATATAGCTTTGGAGCGATGGTCTTTTGGCGGGTCTTGGCCTATTACGCGGTCTTTCATTTTATTAGGCAACAGTACGGTTTCGTGCGCGTCTATTCGCGCTACGAAAACCAAACCCGCTTTGAGCGCGCAATCGATACGACGACGATTTATACGGCTGCGCTTTATCCGATTGTCAACTGGCACCTTTCGGGCCCGAAGAACTTTAATTGGTTTATGAAAGGCGACTTTATCTATCATGTTTCGTCGGATTTCAAAAGCGTCGCGCTGGTGCTTTATGTGGTAATTACCACGTTTTATGTCTCCAAAGAGCTTTTGCAGCTACGGAAATCCATAGCTATGCGGCGGAAAAAGGGAGAGAAATCGCAGCCTCTCGTGAACATTCCCCGGAACACCTTGATTGCAGGCACTGCACTCTCGTGGTATGTCGGGATACTCTACTTTAACTCCGACTTGGCGTTTACCGCGATCAATGTGGTCTCGCACGGCATTCCGTACATTGCTCTCGTATGGATATACGGCCGCAAGAAATATGTGCGCGAGGGCTTTGCTTCTACGTTTATCGCGAAATTCTTTCGATTGCGTTATGTCGCATTCTACGCCGGGCTCCTCTTTGTGTTTGCGTATTTTGAAGAAGGCTTCTGGAACATACTTGTGTGGCACGAAGGCGGGCATGCATCGTTTTTTAGGTCCTTTTATCTTTTAGGGGAGCTCGCCGCAAAATCCCCATGGCTTGCATTCTTCGTCCCCCTTCTATCCGTACCACAGGTGACACACTATGTGTTCGATGCTTTTATCTGGAAAATTAAAAAAGACAAATACGCATGGAGAGACATAACTCTTGCGAAGCCTTTGGGTGCCGCCCGAACCCTCACTTCTACGGGAAACATTTAAGTAGTTTTTGTAAATTACCGATAGTAGTTACAGTATAAAAGGCTTTTCAAGGCATACGAAAAAAGTCTCATAGGCTAAAATATGGGGGAACTTATGGTTCGGTTTAATTCGCCACGGAATTTTGAAAGTGGCAAGAAACTCTTGGTGATTGCTGCATCGGTGGCTCTGTGGTTTACCGGCGGTATAAACGCACAAGACGCTTCGAATACAGGGAAGCAAAAAAAGGCGGATGTACAAGACGTTCTTTTGAACGATTTTGAATCGTCCGAAGACTGGCGCGCATTCTCGACAACGCCTTTGGGAATTACCAAAGTCCGCAAGACCATTCAGCTCGGCCCTATCGAAGATGTCTTCAACCCCAAAGAACTCTCCGAAGAAGAAAAAGTGCGCTTCAAAGACGGCTTGCAAGATCCGAAGACAGCGAACAATGTCTTAGGTGTGAAGACGTTTTTCAAAGAGAGAGGCTTTGACCGCGTGGAGATTAAACCGCCACACGAATATCTCATTAAAGGCTTGGGCCGCCAGTTCTCTGTTTGGGTCTTGGGTAGAAATTTTCGTCACAATCTTTTTATCAAGCTGCGCGATTACAAAGGCAATGTGCATAAACTTAAATTAGGTAAGTTGGATTATTTCGGTTGGCGCAAACACACCGTCACGGTGCCGGGTTGGTTACCGCAAAGCACACGCCACGCGCTCTTAGACAAGAACCTACACTTCGTGTCGCTCTACGTTGAGTGCGACCCGCACGAAAGCTGGGGTGATTTCTACTTCTACATCGACGACCTGCGCGTGAAAACCGACATGAGCGATGCAGAGTATCCCGGCAGCAAAATCAAGGATAACTGGTAAGATCAAGGAGGATCACCATGCGAAACATTATCAAATTCACAACATTGGCTTTGGTTCCGCTTCTGTATTCGTTCCA
>CAUJII010000008.1 GCA_963205035.1 Spirochaetota bacterium | reverse complement strand
TCGCTTTGAAGCTCTGGAGGGATTTCCAGCTCTGCGATGGGGCGTGCTTTGTTTGCCTCTGTGTCGTAGAACGAGTTGAAGAGTTTTAGAAAAATCCATTGAGTGAATTTGTAATAGCCCGGGTCTGTCGTGTTGATTTCTCGATCCCAATCGTAAGAGAAACCGAGAGCTTGAAGTTGGCGGCGGAAGTTATCGATATTCTTCTCTGTCGTGATCGCTGGGTGGATGCCGGTTTGCATCGCGTAGCGTTCTGCGGGTAATCCGAATGCATCCCAACCCATCGGGTGGAGTACGTTAAAGCCTTGCATGCGTCGCTTGCGTGCGAGAATATCGGTGGCCGTGTAACCTTCGGGGTGACCAACGTGCAGCCCTGCGCCCGAAGGGTAGGGAAACATGTCGAGGATGTAGTACTTGGGTTTTGAAAGGTCAGTCCCGGTTGCAAAGGTTTTATTCGCGAGCCAAGTTTCTTGCCATTTCTTCTCGATTTTGTCGAAGGGATACGCCATACCGCGAGTTTGAGAAAGAAAGACAGGTTGAAAAGTCCGTTAGCGCGCCCGGGACAATGGCAAAGTTTCGGCTTAGATCGCGCTTGCGCGAGTTCTAAGCCGAAACACGACGCGAGTTTACTTCTTTGCCAAGAAAGTTTCGAGTGCCTTTTCGCCCGCTTCTGAAACATTTTCAAACTCGATGCCATACCGCTTGCCAGTTTCGAGTGCAGTCATGTTCATAATCTTTCCGCTAAATGTCGCTGTGTTATCCGGCGTAAAATGAGCTTCTAAAACAATCTGGTCTTGCACGCCGACACTCGAGAGCAAGCTCCGCTGGCCTGTGTAAAGAAAACCCATGCCGCCTCGGCTCACGTCGATAATTTTTCCTGTAATAGGGTTTTCTGGAAAAGAGTGTGTTTGATCGAGCTCGTGCTCTAAGCGGCGGGTGAGTTGCCGCACCGAGTGGTACTGCTGAACCGTGAGCGTCGCCTGCTCGCTCAAGACTTGCACAAACCCCAAAATGAGGACGTCACGGTAGCGCAACGGCTCGCAAATTTCTCCCATGACTTCGCCGGCCAATCCGTCGGCGCGAATAATCTGCTCATATTCAGTGTAGGGCAGCGCGACAATCGATTGTTCGTCGGCGTTGCGTTGTCTCGAAATTTCCGGTGCAAAAATGGGTAAGTTGAATTCGTGGAGTTTTCGCATCCGCACCGTGCGGCGTTCGATGCGCTGAAAGTCAATCTTCACTTTAGCCTGCGGCATAAGCCCTTGGAGAGCCTTTGTATATTTTGAAACCAGCGAATCGCGCGACGCGTTTGTCGCGGCGTTTGAGCGGATAAACTCTGCATGCGGTATCACGTTGTGCACTTGCCCTGCAAGCATGCTCGTGCGGTTTTCATGGCGCACTTGTCGGTGCGTGAGAGTCAAGCGCAAAGGCTTCAAGATTTCTGTCGAGCGTTCTGTGCGCTTTTCAACATGGCACTCTAAGAGCATCGAGTGGTCTTCTTTAATCAGAAGCAATGTTCTGTTGGGTTTAGGCGGCAGATTATGTAACACCTCTAAATAGGGGTATGTATATGCCATGGCACGCACGGCAATTTTTTGGTTGTTTTCTATAATATGGAGCGGCAAGCGAGTGAAGAGTCGTTCGGTGATTTGATGGAGCTGCGTGTGGTCGATTATTTTGCGTGGCGGAGTGTTTGCCTGAGAGCCTTGGGGGTCGGTAGTTTTCATAGAGGAGTTTTGGCGTGCGTTGCGGACAGATTTCGGGAGCGAGTAACTCCGTTAATTAAATAACCTGTTGCAGCTTACGTATTTATACGTAGGGGCATGGGATTTGTTAGGGGGGCGCCGTAAAACTGAAAGCAGGCGTCTTCGCCGCTTTAGCAGCAACTTTGCGCGCAAAGTTGCGAGGCTTTCAGATTTATGGCGCATTGAATGCAATGTTGTCTGTGAAGTTACCCCCCAACAAATCCCGCGCCCCCGTCATACTGAGTCGGTAATTTTTCGTCGACACGCCGTTTCCGTTCAGAATAAAACCTCATGGCGTCCCCTGCAGAGTTCCCGGCACCCTGGACACTTAAAGGGAGCGCAGTCCTTATTAGCTTCCCAGCGAATAAAGCGCGCGTTATCGAATCGGGTATTCTTTCCGCAGAAGACGAAGACGCATTTGTGGGAGGTGTGGGCGCGGTGATGCTGGTGCGTTACAGCGCAGCGGATTGTGGCCCTTATGACGAGCTTCTTTATATACCGGGTTTCTTTCGTTTTCGTGGGAAGCGCTATCTGCGCATTGCGAAAATTTTTGTGTCGACTCCGGAGTCTGTCGAATGGGGTCGGCGTAACTGGGCAATTCCCAAAGAACTCGCAACCTTTGCATGGCGGCAAGACGAAAAAGAGTGGCACATCGATGTGAAAAAACCTAAGAGCGGAGACAACATCTATTCGATTTCGTTGACACCGCGTTTTTTTTCGTTCCCGCTTTCGAGTTCTCTTCTGCCTTTGACGCTCTTGCAAAAGCAAGAAGAGAAATACGCGGACGGGAAGACTCTTTACTTAGAAACTAAGCTCATGGGGAAAGGCCGCTCTCGCATTGCTTTTATCGACCGTGTCGAAGGCTCGCGGGAATTTCCAGACTACCACGACATGTCGCATGGTCCGCGCATCGCCGTGGCAGTGGATCCTTTCGACTTGACGTTTCCTGTCGCTCGTGAAATTGTCTGAGTGCCATGCAATACCCCATTCTTGGCATCGACATCGGCGCTACTACGGTGAAGTACGCTCTGTTGCAAGACACAGGAGTTTTGACCTCGAAGGGAACGCAACGCATCCGTGCGGCGTCGAACGCTGAATTTATCTCGCAGCTTCAAGAGATTGTTTCTCTCGACGCGTTTCAAGACGCACGCACCGTGGGCATCGGCTCGCCGGGACCGCTTGATTTAGAAAAGGGCACAATCATTTCCTCGGCAAATTTACCCGCAATCAAAGATTGTGCGATTGTCGGCGAACTCCAGAATTCATTTCCTAAGAAAGCTTTTCGTTTGGATAACGACGCGAACGCGGCCACGCTCGGTGCGCGCTTTTTTGGCAAGGCAAAAGATAAGACCGACTTCGCGCTCTTTACGTTGGGCACAGGTGTCGGTGGCGGTTGCTTTTGGCAGAATCAGTTAGTGCGCGGGTACCGAGGCAATGCGTTTGAAGTGGGGCATATCCCTGTTGCAGCGTTCAGCGAAAAGAATGAGCGTCAAGGCCGCCTGTGCGGTTGTGGGAATTACGGTTGCGCAGAGACGTATGCATCTGCGACGGGCATCCAGAACTCTTACAAAAATTTGACGGGCGCTTCATTGACTGCAAAAGAAATCGGCCAAAGAGCCCGGAGCGGCGACTCCCACGCCATCGAGGCTTTCAACTTGGCAGGACATGTGTTAGGGCTTGTCGCGGCGACAATTACGCAGACTCTAAACTTAACCGATTTTATTCTTACCGGGGGCGTTGCCGCGTCCGAAGATTTGCTTCGCCCCGCGTTTGAGCGTGCGTTTCTGGATCACACGCTTCCCGTCTTTCACGCGTTGCTCTCGTTTGTTTTTACTGAGGGTGACGAAGATGCAGGAATTTTTGGTGCCGCTGCTCTTTTTCTCGAGAAGATCCAATGAAATCACAAAAAACTCAAAAAGCCGCGAAGCCCAAGAGTTCCAGAACTCGAAAGAAAGAGAAAAATCAGAGCGACTTCTTAGAGAAAAGCTTGCCCCATCTTTTCGGCGCTGGGTATGGGTTGTTTTCCAAGAAAGCGGCAAGCCCGCGTTGGCCTGAATTTTTCATCGCCGCGTTTGTAATCAAAAAATACCGCGAGAAGAGTTCTTTCTTCTTTTTGATAGGCGCAGCTATCGACGGTGTGCGTAAGCGGCGGCATCTACAGACGGAGCTTGAAAATATTCTCTTGCGGCTTATCGGTTCGACACCGCGCGAAATCTACAGGCTTTCTGGAATCCATGCGGCACTAAAAAAAGAGAAGGGTGCGGCGATTGCCGCTGCTGCAACCGCCGAAATTGTACGGATTACAAATGAGAGAAGACAGATGCGAAAGAAGAAAAAAGGTGGCCAACGATGAGAGCAATCCCATTTCAGAAACCCTGTGCAGCGAAAGACCTGCGTATCGTGGATTGGCCGACACCCCAAATAACGCCCAATTCTGTTTTGATTGAAGTCAAAGCGTTCGGGCTCAACTTTGCAGACATCATGGCGCGCAAGGGGCAGTATAACGACGCTCCCAAATTTCCTTTTGTGCCGGGTTACGAGGTTTCAGGTCTCGTCAAAGCAATCGGTAACGAGGTGAAATCGGTCAAGGTAGGCGACGCAGTTTTGGCTCTCACACACTTTGGCGGCTACGCTGAGTTTGCGCTTGCAGAAGAGCAAGCGATTGTCAAGAAACCGGACGCACTCACCTTTGCAGAAGCCGCGTCGATACCGGTTAATTTTCTGACGGCATACCACGCGCTTTTTGAAACGGGCACGTTTTTGCCCAATGCACAAGTTCTCATCCATGCGGGTGCGGGTGGTGTGGGGCTTTCGGCGATTCAGCTCGCGAGAAATGCAGGTGCCACAATTTTTTCGACTGCGGGCTCTGAAGAAAAACTCGACCTCTTGCGCACATTTGGCGTCAAGTACGCGATTAACTACCGCACGCACGATTTCGAGAAAGAAGTGCTGCGCATTTTGGGATCTGCCAAGCTCGACGTGGTTCTCGATTCCGTCGGCGGGGCGTCTTTCAAGAAAGATCTGGCGCTCTTGCGTGCGCATGGGCGGGTTGTGGGCTATGGAGCCGCAGCGCTTTCGGAGCGGAACCTCTTTGCTCTCCCAAAAATTATCCCGCAAGTCTTGAGCATGCTGACGCTTTCGATGATCGACCTCATGCTCTCGAGTAAAAGTTTTTGCGGTGTTAACATGCTGCGTGTGGCTCAAGAAAATCCAGAGCTCATCCAACACGAGCTGAAGCAGATTATGGATCTATTTGCCGCAAAGAAGGTGAAGACCGTTATCTCCAAAGAACTCCCGTGGAGTCAAATCGCAGAAGCGCATTCGCTTCTCGAAGGTAGACACTCGACCGGGAAGATAGTTTTGATTGTTCAATGATCGTTCCATTTGTCTTGACGCCCGTCATGGCTTCGTGCTCCTTTCATCTATGAATGCAAATCGGCAGAAGAAGTATAAATACGTCGAATATGCCTCGGATTTATTCGTGCCACAAACGCAACTATCAGCATCTAAATTCATTCGGGCCGAGTTAGCCTAATGCGGCTCGCCATCTTCGCCGGAGCAGGTGAACTCCCCGCGATTGCAGTGAAGAATGCACGCTCACGCGGAATCGATTTCATTGTCTATCACATCCGCGAAGCAGAACTCGATGCGGCACTATCTAAAGACACTGCACTCAAGCGGCGTGAGGTTTCTGTGGGAGCTCTCGGCGAAACGTTTGCGTATCTTAAAGAAGATAAAATTTCGCAGAT
>CAUJII010000007.1 GCA_963205035.1 Spirochaetota bacterium | reverse complement strand
GTGGGCCAGGAACTTCTTTCACAGCTCGGTCAAGAGCAACCCACCGCAAACGTATGGTGCGTCGGCAGAAGAGCTCCTGCCGCGTTGCGTCCTCACGTGCAATTCGTCGAGCACAACTTCGCGTCGATAATTAGTTGGCCTAAAAAGATGCCCAAGAACGCAAGCGCAATCTGCACTCTGGGCACAACTATCAAACAGGCGGGCAGCCAAGCCGCGTTTCGCCGCGTCGACTTCGACTTTGTATTGAACTTTGCGCTCGAAAGTATTAAAGTCGGTGCGCGTTCGCTGCACGTCGTCACGGCGCATGGCGCGTCTTCGCAATCGAGAATTTTTTACAACCGCGTGAAAGGTGAAATCGAAGAGAAGCTCCAATCCCTTGCTTTGCCGGAGCTACACATCTACCGCCCCTCTCTCCTGATTGGCGAGCGGAGCGAAAAACGCACCGGGGAAGATTTCGCGACGGCGGCAACCAAACTCCTCGCTCCGCTTTTCAAACTACCGGGGCTCAGAGCAATCGAACCCACCCCCGTGACTCGCCTTGCGGCATTTATTTTGAGCACTGTGGCCATGGCTGCCCCAGGTAATCACATCCACACCAACGCAGAAATTTTGCGGTAGAATATCGCGCCATGAAAAAAGTTTCCACTAAATCAAACGCTTCGAGTTCGACCATGCCCCGACTTAAGGTCAGTCGTTCCGCGCTACACGGTCGCGGCGTCTACGCTGCAGAGGAAATCGGTAAAGGAGTCAAAGTCATCGAGTACGTTGGCAAGCGCGTGAGTGCGCGAGAGGCCGAGCGTGTGGCCGAAGAACAGCTCTGCCGTTCGTCCAAAAGCGGGACGGGCGCGGTGTATCTATTCACCATCAACAAGAAATACGACATCGACGGAAACGTCCCTTGGAACAAAGCGCGGCTCATCAACCATTCGTGCGACCCTAACTGCGAAGCACAAAACATCCGAGGGCACATTTGGATTGTCTCGAAGCGCAAAATAAAAACGGGGGAAGAGCTGACTTACAATTACGGCTTTGGCATGGATTCGTGGCAAGACCACAAATGCCGCTGCGGCAGCCCGAAGTGCTTGGGCTACATTGTCGCCGCGTCGAGTAGAGGCGCCCTCTCGCGTGTATTGAAGCGCAGGAGAGTTTAGAGGCTGTCTAATAAGTCGCTTTCGGTCACCTCCGAAACGGAGACCGCAAGAGCGGTCGCGACTGCGCTCGGCCGTTGGCCTGGCGGGCCACCGGCCTGACAGGTGACCGAAAAAGCCTAATGTTTTTTCAATTTCCGGTCGTTGAGCGCAGTCGAAACGCCGGCAAATTGCGCCAATTAGTCAACCCCAAGACTGAACTCGAGTAAGCAATACCACACGCCGTCGCAAACGCTGTCCGCAGTGAGTCGCTTTCCATTTTTGTGCACGGATGGCCCACGCACCCCAAATCAAAATCCGTGCAACGTACATGCGCGGCGGCACCTCCAAAGGCGTCTTCTTTAATCTGTCGGATTTACCCCCGTCTTGCCAGGCACCCGGTAAGGAGCGCGATGCTCTTTTGCTACGCGTCATCGGTAGCCCGGACCCTTATGAGAAACACACCGACGGCATGGGGGGCGCCACTTCGTCGACGTCGAAAACCGTCATCGTTGGGCCTGCAATCGTCGACGGCCATGATGTCGATTACCTCTTTGGCCAAGTCGCCATCGACAAGGCGTTTGTCGACTGGAGCGGCAACTGCGGCAACCTCTCTGCTGCGGTCGGGCCTTTCGCCATCGCATCGGGTCTCATTGCAAAAGAGAAAATACCACAAAACGGAATTTGTACCGTGAAAATTTGGCAATCCAACATCAAAAAGACAATTATTGCTCATGTTCCGATTACAAACGGTGAGGTGCAAGAGACCGGTGACTTCGAACTCGACGGCGTGACATTCCCTGCGGCCGAGATTCAACTCGAATTCATGGACCCCGCAGACGGCGAGGGTTCGATGTTCCCGACAGAGAACGTTGTCGACGACCTCGATGTGCCGGGTGTCGGCAAATTCAAAGCAACTTTCATCAACGCGGGAATTCCCACAATTTTCTTAAATGCCGAAGACTTAGGCTATAAGGGCACCGAGTTGCAGAGCGACATCAACGCAGACGCAAAAGCGCTCGCTATGTTTGAAACGATCCGTGCGCATGGCGCTCTGAAAATGGGACTCATCCAGAACCTCGAAGAGGCGGCAGCGCGCCAGCATACGCCGAAGGTGGCGTTTGTCGGCAGCGCCAAAGACTACAAAGCGTCGAGCGGTAAAGACGTTAAGACAGCAGATATCGACCTCAACGTCCGCGCGCTCTCGATGGGAAAGCTCCACCATGCGATGATGGGGACATGCGCGGTCGCGATTGGCACAGCGGCTGCCGTGCCGGGGACGCTCGTCAACCTCGCCGCCGGGGGCGGCGAAAGAGAGGTCGTCACATTCGGACATCCGTCGGGAACTCTCAGAGTTGGCGCGAAGGCTGAGAAGATGAACGGCGAATGGACAGTAACGAAAGCGATTATGAGCCGCAGTGCGCGCATTCTCATGGAAGGCTTTGTGCGCGTGCCGGGGTGATTTCCATTGACCGGCTGTCTCGCATCGCCACAATGCCTTTCTATTGGGGGCTTAGTGCAAAAACTAGCAGATATTTCACAACATTTCTCGAACGGTATCGAATTGCGCGATAACGAACCTGTCGAAGGCGCAATCAAAAAATTCAAGCGCGAAGTCGCGAACTCGGGCATTCTTACCGAATTAAAAAAACGCGAGTTTTTTGAAAAGCCCAGCGTCATCAAAAAACGCGAACGCGAACAAGCAGAACGCAAGCGCTTCCGCAAAAGAAATACCTACACCGAAGCCTAATTTCTCTTTGACGCACGCGGTGCGTTTTACCGCCTGAGCCACAGCCGTGGATGATGCAGAAAAAATTATCGCGGCAATCCCCATCGAAAGCTATATCGGTCGCTACGTTCCACTCAAGCGGCGAGGAAACAATCTCTGGGGGTTGTGCCCGTTCCACGGCGAAAAAACTCCTTCATTTTCCGTCTCTCCACAAAAGGGTATCTATAAATGCTTTGGCTGCGGCGTCGGCGGCAATGTCATCACATTCGCCAAAGAATATAACAAGCTGTCGTTTGTCGAAACCCTCAAGCTCTTGGCCGACTATGCGGGCATCGAACTTTCGCATAAGCCACGCCGCCCGGGAGAGGACGACCGCAAACGCCGTCTCCTTGAATTGCATCTCTGGGCGCACAAACTCTACCGCGCACACTTTGCAAATTCCGACGGCGAAAAGTATGCAGTGAGTCGTGGTATTCATCCCACTTCACAGCAGGCATTCGAGTTGGGTTACGCACCCGACCAACCAAGATTCTTAGAGACAAAACTCAACGAGCGCTACCGTAACGAACCCGAACTCTTGGCGAAGGCGATTGAGGGTTTGACTGTGATAGGTCTTACCGGACGCAACGACCACGACAGCTACAACCGTTTTCGCGATAGGTTGATTTTCCCGATCAAGAATTTGCGCGGCGAAGTTGTTGCGTTCGGCGGAAGGCTTGTGCGCGAGAAAGAGAACGCGGGCAAGTATATCAACTCCCCAGAAACCTTGCTCTTCAATAAATCGAATAGCGTCTTCCGTTTGGGCGATGCGGCGCAGGCCATCCGCAAAGAGGGCTTCGTCATTGTGTGCGAAGGTTACCTCGATGCGCTGGGTCTTTTTGAAGCGGGCCTTGAAAACGCGGTGGCTCCGTTGGGCACAGCGTTTACCGCAGAGCAAGCAAAGCAGATTAAACGCTTCACCGATAACGTCACTTTTTTCTTAGACAACGATAACGCCGGCACCGAAGCTCTCTTCAAGGCGTTGCAAACCGCGCGGCTTGCGAACTTATCGTGCAAGGTTGTCCATCCGCTTTCGCAGGGCGACAAACAAGACCCGTTCGACTTGAGCCGCAAGCTCGCTCCCGACGAAATGCGCTACGTTGTACAACAAGCCGTGAGCGAAATCCAGTTTCTCACGTGGTATTTCTTCCAATTCAAATTCAATGCCGAGGATCTTGCCGAGAAAAAAAAAGCACTCTTTCAGTTTTATGATTACGTGCGCCTTTTAACGACGGAGCTCGAACGCGAAGCATTCCTAAAGGCAGCGGCAGATGCGTTGACCGTCGACGTTTTAATCTTGCGTAAGGACTTTAGCGCCGCCAATACAAGTAAACAGGCTGCCGGGGCGTTTATTGGCAAACGAGACGCAATCCAGAAAAGCGAAGCGCAAACAAAACCTAAGAGCGCGAATAACCAAGAAAAAGAAATTATCGCGCTCTTTATTAAATACCCCGATCTCGGAAGCGAGAACCTGCTACTCTCTGAAATCCCCTGGGAGAACGACGACGCCTACCTTCTGTTTTCTTTTTTTCACGACCGCATGAAAAACGGCGAAGCGTTTACTTGGCAGGCTTTGCAAGGGGCGATGCAGCTCTTGCCCGACAATCTTTCGGCGCTCTTGGCCGAGATAATCATGGATTACGAAGCCACCTTTGATAATAAGGAAGCGACCCTCGAATATGCAGACCAAAAGCGGAGTCTGACACAACTGGTTCGCACGCTCGTTTTGCAATCTCTGAACGTCCGGCTGCGAGAGAGACAGCAAGAGATTGAACGCATGGAAAAGAGTGGCCACGATGTCGAAGCTCTCATGCTCGAGCAGCAAGAAGACATGGATAAGAGACTCAAATGGCTCCGCATGGGTTGAAGATAAAATCTAAAACGAGAGGCTGAACCTTAAGAGATTTCCTACCGAAAATATATTATGCTCATTAACTGCGTCGCATACCAGAACGGACAGAAGCTCCTCGAAATACCGATTACAGAAATTAGCGACTACCTCAAGAAGCCCGATACTTTCGTGTGGGTGGCTCTTCTCGACGCCGACGAAATAGAACTCAATCGAATGCAAGAAGAGTTTAACCTGCATGAATTAGCTGTCGAAGATGCCCGCCACGGTCACCAGCGGCCAAAAGTTGAGGAATACGGCGATTCGCTTTTTGTCGTCATGCACATTTTGGAAAAGAACGCGACAGAGTTTAACGTGGGAGAAGTCCACGTTTTCGCAGGCCCCAACTATGTACTCTCGGTCCGTAACCGCTCGAGCTTTTCTCTTTTGGGTGTGCGCGGCCGTTGCGAGAGAGAGCCCGAGCTCCTAAAGCAAGGCGCGGGGTTCGTTCTCTATGCGCTTATGGACGCGGTGGTCGATAGTTATTTTCCCGTTCTCGATGCGCTCGAAACAGAACTCGACGAAGCGGAAAACCAAATTTTCCATACGAGCAAGGCACGCAGCAGCATTCAGCATCTCTACGAGCTGAAAGAACGAGTCACGCAGTTACGCCACGCAGTTTCGCCGCTCTTAGAAGCGACGACGAAGCTCCACACAAACCGGGCACCAAAACTCTGCGCTTCGACAGAACATTACTTTCGCGACGTGCACGACCACTTGGCGCGTATTGAAACCTCGGTAGAAAACTTGCGAGAGAAAACAAGCATGGCGATGCAAGTCAACCTCGCGTTTGTGACTATCGAAGAAGGCGAGATTACCAAAAAGCTCGCGGGATGGGCCGGGATATTCGCCGCCGCAACGGCGTTTGCCGGTTTTTGGGGGATGAACTTCAAGCACATGCCCGAACTCGAATGGAAGTTCGGCTATCCGTTGGCGTTGGGAATTATTGTTATTGTCTGTTACGCGCTTTTCAGGCAGTTTAGAAAGTCGGGGTGGTTGTAATAGTTATTACATTTTGCCGTATTTGTGGGGGTGTAATAGTTAGTCCGATTTGGCCGTATTTGGGGGGATGTAATAGTTATTACGATTTTGCCTTGTTTGGGGTGGCTGTAATAGTTATTACATTTTGCCGTATTTGGGGGGATGTAATAGATATTACATTTTGCCGTATTTGGGGGGATGTAATAGTTAGTCCGATTTGGCTGTATTTGGGGGGGGTGTAATAGTTATTACAATTTTGCCTTGTTTGGGGGGATGTAATAGTTAGTCCGATTTGGCCGTATTTGGGGCGGTTGTAATAGTTATTACATTTTGCCGTATTTGGGGGGATGTAATAGTTACTCCGATTTCACTTTTTCCCAATCTGGACGAACGTGATGTCGTCGTCGTGGGCTCGCGGGCCATGGAAGAGCGCCAGTTGCCGTAATAATGCGTTTTCACGGCTCGCGAGGCTCATTCCCGCAGTAGTTTCCAGAAAGCTCGTAAGCCGCCCCTCGCCGAACTCCTCGTTCTGCACATTGGTCGCTTCTAAGATGCCGTCGGTAAAGAAGACCAACACATCACCCTTCTCAAATGAAAAGGGATGTGCTTTGTACGTACTGTGCGCCATGACTCCCAGAAGCCGCCCCTTAGCAGAAATCCTCTCTACGGTTCCGCTGCGGATGCAATAGAACGCCGGATGCCCAGCACAGACGGCACTTGCAGAACCGGTGCGCAGATCAAATTCTATGAAGAGCGCGCTCAAAAATACGCCCTTTGCGGAATAGCGAACGAGTTCATCGTTTAGGTGCCCTGCGATTTCGGCGAGAGACTTCTCGGGTTTTTCCCAAACCGAACGCAAGAGAACAGACGCCATGGCCGAAAAAATTCCCGCTGCAACCCCGTGCCCGCTGACATCGGCGATCATCGTCCGCACTTTGTCCTCGAGGCGGATAACGTCGTAAAAATCGCCGCCTACTTTATCCAGAGGTTCGTAGTATGCCCGCATCTCGAAGCCTTCCTGAGTTCCGAGCTTAGTCGGCAAAACAGAGCGGTGGATAATGCGCGCAAAATCTAAATCCCTCTCGATGGTTTTGTTCCGCTCATCCAGTTGCGCTTCTCTCACCAAGAGTTTTTCGGTCAACGACTCAATACGCCAAGCGCGGTTACGCAGCAAGGACCACGCGTAGAGGATGACGGATGCCATCAGCACAAAACTCCCCAACGAAGTTGATTGCTTGTAACCAAAGATAGGCTCTATCGATAAGAAAAAGAATGTGAGAAGCATGCTCACAACAAAAATGAACCAGACGGATTTCGCAACGCTAATCGACTCTTGTTGTTCGGCTGTGGGATTTCTCAAGACACGCAAGAGACGAATCGCCGAATAGATTATCGGCGCGAGGATATAGACGATATAAAAAATATAGACTGCGCTGCGTGTGTACTCACGCTTCATCGTATGGTCGATGACAAACGAAGTGGATCGGATATACTCGCGAGCGTTTGGTTCGAGTGTCATAAATAGCGTGTAAGTTGTGAATACCAACCCCACCAAAAAATAATACCATTCTTTGCGCCCCATGAGGCGCGGCGCTCCGAGAATCGTGCGGATAAATAAATGAAATACAAAACCCAAATAACACACGACAGGCATGAGGAGAATAATCCAATAGGCATCGAGCACCCGCAACGAAATGACGAGGATACTTATCACGGCGAAATATCCGATGATAAGGAGGAGGAGCGCAAACGCACGATTAACGGGATTCTTGCGGTTTAGAAAATAGAATATGCCAGCAAGAATTAAGACGAGTATCGCAAACGCAATCCAAGTGAAATCGATCCATAAGAGAGTGACTGGTTTGAGAAGCAATCGTTCCATGGGTTATGCAGCAGGTTTGAAAATACGCAGCGACACAAATGTCTTCTTTCCCGCATGGATTTGGACTGTCCCGGTCTTGTTGCCATAGACCATCCCCTCGCCTGCAAAAAGAGGGTATGTGCCTTCAGGGAGTATCACGCGCACGGCATAAAAGCCGGCTGGCAACAAACGCCAACTACGCAGGTCAGGCTTCACCGTCGCTGCAACCGCTCCTCCCGCGCCTAAACCCACGGCAAAACCGGCCAGGACTCCAACCGTCCCCGACGTGTTATCCTTGATTTGCCTCGATACCGCTTCGGCGGCAATCGCCGCGATCACAATTTTTGTCGCAATCGAAGCGACATTCCGAGTTACGTACGAAGAATAATTCTCGTTAAAATTTTTTTCGGCGATCCAATCGAAATTTGTAAGAAGGAGCGAAGGCGGCAAGGCAGTCTCTTGCAAAAACAACTGTGGCAGGTGCGGTGCTTCTCTCTCGACGAATTTTGGGATAGGGTTTTCTGCCGTGCCCAACATCGCCAAAACAGAGACAGTCGTCAATGCGCTGCCTTGCGAAAGGATTGCCGCGTCGAGTGCAACACGCAGCGCAAGAGCGAATTGCTCGTCGCTTAAGAGATCACCACGGCTTTCTTTTACCGCCGCCTTACCCATTTCAGCGAAAACGATAAGCTCCCCTGTTTTTGCATCGGAATTCTTGAAGAGGGGTTCGGTCCTCCCTTTTTGATAGCGCGCTAAATCCTGTCTGTCGTTCGCGTGCTTGGCTAAGAGATAGCGCTCGCGCTGGAGCCACTCCGCATCGACGCCAAAATTCTCCAAGTTGCGGTACTGCACCCTCGCGTCGTTAAACTCTTTCAGCTCTTCAGAAACCAGCGCGTTGAGGTAGCGCGCGACGAGCACTTGCTTGTACGCTGCGTCTTCGTATTTCATGTCCTTCAGATCCGCCTCGAGTTTGCGAAGCGTTCTTTTCGCGGCTTGCAAATCGCCGGTGAGCGCTTGGTCGAGCGCTAAATAATACTTAATGAGAAGCCGTTCGAAATTCTCGCCTTGAAATTCACCCTCGCGGTCCGAAAGCAAGAAACTCTTCGCAGTACCCGTAAGGCTCGTCTTGATTTCATCGGCCATTTCATCTGCGCGCGAAAATATTTCAAGACTCGTCTGGTAGTCCCCCTGGCTATGGAAGACGACGCCCGCTTCCATATAGTACAGAAGCCGATCGCGCGCAGCACTATCTTGCGCCAAGGGAGTGATCGTCTTTACTGCGGTGTCGATGGCACCGGAATAGAACGCCTCTTCCGACGCTTGAATCTTCTTTGCGTAAGAGCCCGCGCATCCCGCCGCCGCGAAAGCCAGAAAAAGGATAATGCTTATGCGAAGTGTCTTCATTCAAGGGTGTTTTACCAACCAACGCGCCCTTTTTGATTGCGCGGCTTTTTGCGGTATGAAATCCGATCGCTAAAAACAACGAGCTGCGTTTCCACGGAGCGCAATTCAAAATTCAGCGTCTGCTCGACAATACGGTCGCCGCCGCTCTTGAAGATGGCTTCAGTAATGTCGGTTTGAATGAAAAAATTCGGACTGCGCATTTTGCCGGCAGAAAGTTCAGTCGCAGTAGCACCGGTTTGGCTGAAAGAAATTTCCGACAAAGCCTTGTTGCGGTCTTCGACGCGCACAGTGTAAATTTTCGCCGCGAGGAGCTCCGCCGCCATTTTGTTATCGTACACGGAAACGGGGAGTTCCTCCGAAGTATCGTTTTTGGTCGGCAAGAATGCGACAAAAATTCCGTCTTTTGGGCGTTCTTCATCGAAGTGAGTTTTAAGTTTTTTTACAAACTGGCTGGCAGCTCTTTCCATCTCCGTGCGGGTAAGCTCCCCCGAATCGGCAGTTATATCTGCGCCAGCATCCAAACGCTTCGTTGTCGATGTACATCCCGCGAGAGCAACGAACAAACCGATTAGTACGACCCATGACCACTTTACCATACGCCCGTCGTGCAGTATGCGGGCATTCCGGCAAGAAAAAAGAGGGAATCAAAA
Source organism: Spirochaetota bacterium (assembly GCA_963205035.1). Classification (GTDB taxonomy): domain Bacteria; phylum Spirochaetota; class Leptospiria; order Turneriellales; family Turneriellaceae; genus Turneriella. The sequence goes on along the minus strand of CAUJII010000007.1, from coordinate 21,202 downwards.
GCAGATTGTCGGCTCATCTGTTTACTATTTTTAGTAAACATGGAGTTCCTCATCTCCGCGTTCGACACTTTCTTGCATCTCGAACGCCACTTAGACGCGTGGGCGGCGCAATACGGCTTTTGGATGTATGTCATTCTCTTCGCCATTATTTTTGCAGAAACGGGTCTTGTTGTCACGCCTTTCTTACCGGGCGATTCGCTGCTTTTTGCAATCGGCGCCATCGCCGCTCGTGGAGTTCTCTCTTTGCCGGTTATCTTGATTGGGTTGTCGGTTGCGGCAATCCTCGGCGATACAGTCAATTATTTTGTCGGCAAGTATTTTGGCGACCACGTCCTCAAAAAATTCTCGCGCATTGTAAAACCCGCGCACATTGAAAAGACTCACGGTTTCTACGAGAAATATGGTGCTAAGACAATCGTCATCGCACGCTTCGTGCCGATTGTCCGCACACTCGCGCCTTTTGTCGCAGGTATAGCAGACATGCACTACCGCACGTTTAGCCGTTACAATATTTTTGGCGGGCTCTTATGGATTGTATCGCTGACGCTTTCCGGTTATTTTTTTGGAAACTTAGAAATTGTACAAAAGAACTTTAGCCTCGTTATTGTCGGCATCGTTTTTCTCTCTCTCGTCCCGATGCTCGTGGAAATTCTGCGGGCACGCTATCAAAGGAAACCCAATCCATGAAAAAATCACAGCAACGCCTCCGCACGCACCGTGCGCTTATGTTGGCGGTCATCAAGCTCATGGGCGACGACCGCAGCTTCTCGTCGATTAGTCTGCGCGAGGTGACGCGCGAAGCAGGGGTTGTGCCTGCGACGTTCTACCGCCACTTCAACGAAATGGAAGACCTCGCAGTCGAACTCGTCGAATACTGCTTTCGCCCGCTCGAAAATCTCGTCATGGGTGTGCGCATGCGCAAGCTCACCGCAAGGCAGCTCGTTTACGAATCGATTGGAACTTTTATTCGCTTTGCAAGACGCCACCGCCTGTATTTTCTCTTCATCATCCGCGAGCGTTTGGGTGGCCGCGTTAAGGTGCGCACCCGCATCAAGGAGCAGATCCACAAGACGGCACTCACGCTCAGCCACGACTTGCAAGGTCTACCCGAATGGAAGAATATTCCGGCAGCAATCACCGAAGATGTCTCGCTCATGATTATGGACCAACTTCTCATCATGCTCGACGATGTGCTGGATCTACCACCTCACGAAAAAAAACAGGAAATACAAATCATTGCGCGGGCGCGGAAAAAGGCGTGGATTATTCTACGCGGGGGACTGTCTTACCGTGATCGTAAGAACCACGCGCCTCTCCTAACAAAGCGCGTATAGGCAAATCTTACCGACGACAAAACGCGGCAGAATCTTTTTCGGAGCGTTCTTGCACGGCGTTCACCGGCAGTCTGCCAACGCGAGATCTAAACTCGCTCGACGCTCTTAATTAGTGAGATTTTTCTTCGGCGATGCGTGCGCGGACGCGGCGCAAGTCGATGTCTTGTTGCTTGCGCGCCGCTTGCACAACGTTCTTCGTTTCGCGACTGAGCGCTTCTTCGAGCGCTGCACGCTCAGTCTTGGCGTCGAGCATTTTGGGATCGACCGCTCCTTCGACCAAAACAATCACTTTGTTGTTCTTGACTTCCGCAAAACCTGAGTCGACAACAAAGACTTCTGACCTATCGGCAGTCTGGACATGAACCACACCCGGTTCGAGTTCGGCGACTAAGCTGGCATGGCCTTTGAGAACAGTGAACGATCCCTTTTTGCCCGGAAGGCCGACGGATTGAGCCGCCTCTTCAAGGAGCTTCTTCTCCGGAGAGTAGATGCTGACTGTTAGTTGGGCGGCTGTTTCTTCCATTGCGTAACTCTCTGCGTCGGGTATTTAACCCATGCCCTTTGCTTTTTCGACCACTTCGTCGATGGCTCCACACATATAGAATGCTTGCTCGGGGTATTGATCGTACTTGCCGGAAAGCAATTCTTCAAACGAGCGGATTGTGTCTTCGAGCTTCACATATTTACCGGGCATACCGGTGAATTGCTCCGCAACATGGAACGGCTGTGATAAGAAGCGCTCAATACGGCGGGCGCGCCCCACAAGGACTTTATCGTCCTCGGACAGTTCGTCCATACCCAAGATCGCGATGATGTCTTGCAGGTCTTTGTAACGCTGTAGGATGCGCTGTACCTCGCGTGCAATGCCATAGTGGCGATCGCCCACAATTTCCGGCGAAAGAGCACGGCTCGTTGAACCCAGCGGGTCGACCGCAGGGTAGATACCCTTTTCAGAAATCTTGCGCGAAAGAACGGTCGATGCGTCGATGTGCGTAAACGCCGTCGCAGGCGCCGGGTCTGTAATATCGTCGGCGGGCACGTAAATTGCCTGCACCGAGGTAATAGCACCTTTCTTGGTCGACGTAATACGTTCTTGAAGCTGCCCCATCTCTGTTGCAAGAGTCGGTTGGTAACCCACGGCAGAAGGCATACGGCCTAAGAGTGCCGACACCTCGGAGCCCGCCTGCGTGAAGCGGAAAATATTGTCGACGAAGAGAAGTACGTCGGTGCCCGCGTAATCGCGCAGCCACTCGGCTTGCGTGAGTGCCGTCAACGCCACACGGAGACGCGCCCCCGGCGGCTCGTTCATCTGGCCAAACACGAGACAGGTTTTGTCGATAACGCCTGACTCCTGCATTTCGAGGTAGAGATCCGTTCCCTCGCGTGTACGCTCGCCGACGCCTGCAAACACGGAATAACCGCCGTGTTGCTTCGCAATGTTGTTGATGAGCTCTTGAATAATAACTGTCTTACCGACGCCAGCACCACCGAAGAGGCCGGTTTTGCCGCCTCGGATATAAGGTTCAAGAAGGTCGATGACTTTGATGCCCGTTTCAAAAATCTGTGTTTTTGGCTCGATGTCTTCAAAACCGGGCGAGGGGCGGTGGATGGGCCGGCGCTCTTCAACTTTGACGTCGCCCGCTTCGTCGACGGGTTCTCCCAAGACGTTAAAAATACGGCCTAAGGAATTGAGCCCCACGGGAATAGAAATGGGAGCACCCGTATCAGTGATGTCTTGCCCGCGCGCGACTCCGTCGGTTGCACCCAATGCAACCGCACGTACCGAGCCTCCGCCTAAATGCTGCTGCACTTCGCAAACGAGTTTTTGACCTTGAACGGTGAGCTCCAGCGCATTATAGATTTCTGGAAGCTTTCCCTCGGGGAATTTTGCGTCGAGAACCGACCCGATAACCTGACTGACTTTTCCGACTGTTGCCATTTCTTATTCTCCTTATTGAATTGCGGCAGCACCGCCCACAATCTCCGCAATTTCTTGCGTAATTTTTGCTTGGCGCACTCTGTTGTATTGTTTCGTTAAATTCTTAATCATGTCCGAAGCCGCATCGGTTGCATTCTTCATCGCGATGCGTCTCGCAATTTGCTCAGACGCAACTGCGTCGAGAAGCGATTGGTAAAAACTCTGGCTAATCGCTTTGGGTAAGAGCGAGGCTAAGATAACTTCAGGACTCGGCTCGAAAAGGAAAGGCGTACTTTTTTCAACCGACTCTCCTTCTGGGATTTCCACTGGCAAGAGAGTCTCGCATACAGGGGTCTGGCTCGAAGAACTCATGTAACGCGTGTAGAGGACTTCAATTTTATCGACCGCTTCGATGCTGAAGCGTTCCATGTAGTCTTCGGAAAATTTTTGTGCGTCTGCAAAAGTCAACTTGTCGTCGATATGCGTGAACGACGCTTCGTAAGGATTCTTGCGGTAGTTAAAGAAAGAAATCGCTTTCTTGCCGATGAGGTGTACCGTGACTTCGATACGTTGCTTCTTATATTCTTCAATCTTGTGGTGAGCCATACGCAGAATGTTTGCGTTGTAGCCGCCACAAAGGCCACGGTTCGCCGTCACGACGACTAAGAGCGCCTTACGCACCTGAGGGCTTTTGCGCAAAAGCGGGTGCTCCGCCACTTCGCCTTGAGAAGATAGCGAACGGATAAGGTCTTGAATTTTGTCCGCGTAGGGCCTCGATGCCACAACACGGTCGACTGCCTTCTTCGCTTTTGCTGTCGAGACGAGCTCCATCGTGCGCGTAATCTTCTTGGTGTTTTGTACCGAGCCGATACGGTTGCGTATTTCTTTCGAGGTCGCCATGGTCTTCTCTCTTAGCTATGGAATTCCGTAGCCAAGCCTTAGCGAGGGTCTCCTGCTTTGTTTTTCAGATACGAATCTGTAAAGTCTTGGAGCACCTTGCCCAAGGTCGACTCTTCAGGCAGACCCTTCGTGTCGCGGATGGTTACATAGAACTCGTTGTGTGTCTTTTCGATGAACTCAACCAGCTTTTGCTCAAAGTCCCGCACGTCGCGCACTTGGACTTTATCCATATACCCTTTCGTTGCAGCGTAGAGTGCTATAACTTGCTTTTCTACCGGGATTGGTTTGTATTGTGGCTGCTTCAAGAGTTCGACCAGACGCTGGCCCCGGTCGATTTGGCGCTGCGTCGCGGGATCGAGCTCGGTGCCCAACTGTGCAAACGCTTCGAGTTCACGGAACTGCGCCAAGTCAAGACGCAGCGTTCCCGCAACCTTCTTCATGCCTTTAATTTGTGCGGCACTTCCCACACGAGAAACCGAGATACCGACATCGACCGCCGGGCGAATGCCCGCAGCAAACATATTCGGCTGTAAATAAATTTGCCCGTCTGTAATCGAAATGACGTTCGTTGGGATATACGCCGAAACTTCGCCCTCTTGCGTTTCGATGACCGGAAGTGCAGTGAGCGACCCGCCGCCGTATTTATCGCTGAGTTTCGCGGCACGTTCGAGAAGGCGCGAGTGGAGATAGAAAACGTCACCCGGATACGCTTCGCGTCCCGGTGGGCGGCGGAGTAACAATGACATCTGGCGGTACGCGTTCGCTTGCTTGGTCAAGTCGTCATAAACACAAAGCGTCGCCTTGCCTTGGTTGTACATGAATTCCTCAGCCATCGCGGTGCCGGAGTAAGGCGCCAAGTATTGCATCGGTGCCGGGTCGGAAGCGTTCGCCGCAACCACAATAGTATAATCCATCGCACCGTGTTCTTTGAGTTTGTCGATAACTCCCGCAACGGTGGACGCCTTTTGACCAACAGCGACATAAACGCAAATCACTCCCGTACCTTTTTGGTTGAGAATCGTGTCTATGGCAATCGCTGTCTTACCCGTCGAGCGGTCGCCAATGATGAGCTCGCGCTGGCCACGGCCAATCGGAATCATCGCGTCGATGGCCTTAACCCCAGTTTGAAGCGGCTCGGTGACTGGTTGACGGCGAGCGATTCCCGGTGCAATAATTTCAACAGGACGCTTGGACTTGCTAACGATGGGGCCTTTGCCATCGACAGGTTGTCCGAGTGGGTTCACCACGCGCCCAATCAGTGCGTCGCCGGTCGGAACTTCGAGAATGCGTCCGGTGCGCTTGATGCTCATGCCTTCGCGGATTTTCAAATAATCGCCCAAGATAACGACACCGACAGAGCTTTCTTCGAGGTTGAACGCCAACCCGGTGATGCCGTTTTCAAATTCGAGCATCTCACCCGCGAGCGCATTCGAGAGACCATAGACGCGGGCGATACCATCGCCGACTTCGAGAACTTGGCCCACTTCGTCGATGGTGAGAGTTTGTCCGTAGTTTTGGATTTCGCTTTTGAGTATCGAGACAATTTCCGATGTATTTATTTTCATTTTTTCTCCGCCTTTTATTCGCTAAACGTATTTTCTACAGCCAATGGATGCTCTACCGCAACATCGCGCCACTGCACTAAGTTGCGAGCCACCGTTCCATCAAAAATATAATCGCCGACACGCATTTTTATGCCAGCGAGCAGTTCGCTATTGACTTTCGATTTGACTGTATAATGGAGTTCTTTATTCGCCTTCAGTCCGAATGCGCTACGGTTGGCGTCGAGCTTTTGTATTACGCTTTCTTGAAGAGTCTTGTCGATTGCTTGGTCGCCGCTTTCGAGCGCTTTTGCGACAGTCACCTCGACGTACGTGCGGCCTAAGATATCGTCCACGATATTTCTAAAGGCCTCGAAAATTTCTGCAATCAATTGGGTGCGCCGATGCTCTATTAAGATGAGGCAAGTTGTCAGCACGGCTTTTTGTACTTTGCCTTCGAGGGCTTTCACGAACGCTTTTTTCTTCGCCTCGCGTCCAATCGACGGCGACTCTAAGAAAATCGAAAACCGCGCATCGGAGCGAACCAGCTCGCGCACCGCTTCGAGATCCGCCTCCGCCTGCTCGAGGTTTAACCCGGAGACTTGCGAAAGCGCCAAAGCGTAGTTATGTGCGACTTTGTGCAGAATCATTTTTTCGCTTTAAGCTGATCGAGTTCTTTTAAGATGATATTGCGGTGGTCTTCTTTCGAGACATCGCGGTTCAAGACTTTAGAAATAATGGCAACGCTGAGGTCGATGACTTCTTTCTCTAATTCTTTTATAGCCTTAGTCTTGGCTTGGTTGATGTCTACCAACGCACGCTCATGCGTCTCTTGCGCTTCTTTTTTCGCATCTTCGAGAATCCGGTGCCTAATCGATTCGGCGTCGCGTTTTCCTTCGTCGATGATGTGGAGCGCTTGATCCTTAGCGGCGTCTAAGTGTTTTTGGTAGTCACCCATGAGAGACTCGGCTTGCTCGCGCAGTTTGCGCGAGCTATCGAGATCCTCTTGAATTTTATCGTTACGCGCGTCGAGAGCCTGAATAATCGGCTTCCACGCGAATAACCATAAGACCAACAAGACGAGCGTGAAGGTGACAACGGTCCAGAATACCAGACCGGGTGAAACCTTGAGCAAGTCTATCGATGTGCTGGAAAGTAATACCATGCTTTGAGCCGCCGCTTATTACAAAATCAAACTTTGATTTTATCGAGCATGAGGAACGCGATGACGAGCGCGAAGAGCGCCACACCTTCGACGAGAGCAGCTGCGATAATCATAGCGAGCTGGATTTTACCTGATGCTTCGGGTTGGCGGCTCACACCTTCTGCTGCTGCCCCACCGATTCGACCGATGCCCAAGCCTGCGCCAAAGACGGCGAGCCCTGCTGCGATTCCTGCTCCGATTGCGATAATTGATCCCATGTTAATCTCCTTTAGTGAACTTGTTTTAATGCCTATGTTGTACTTGTGATATAAAGAGTGCAGTTAGAAACACGAAAATATATGCCTGCAAGAAAGCGATGAAAATTTCGAGCAAGTAAATGATGATAGCTCCAGCAACGCTCACTGGCGCGACAGCATACGATTGAAACTGGAAGATAAATCCGAGGAGAACCAAGATAATCATGTGGCCCGCAGTCATATTCGCCAAAAGACGAATCGCAAGCGCAAAAGGCTTTGTGAAGAGGCCCAAGAGTTCGATAGGCCACATAATCGGCCACAGAATTAGCGGGATGCCTTTCGGAACAATATTCTTAATAAAATATGGGCCTTGGTATGCAAAACCGGAAAGGATGATTGCAATAAATGCGATGCCTGCAAGCGCAGCCGTGACACCGATGTCACCCGTCGCCGTTAACCCAGGCCACAGCTTCTCAGGCATCGATAGATGCAGCGAATCGACGTGGCCTGCCGAAGGGGCGATAAATCCCACAGCTTGGCCGACAAAGACATAGATGTCGCCGAACGATGGGATGAGTCCCAAGAGATTGCAGAGTAAAATAAAGAAGAAAAGCGTCAGAAGAAACGGCTCGTATGATTTGCCGTGGTGGCCCATGCTGGCGTGACCGACATCGTGCCGCACAAAATTGACGAGCGCTTCGACAAATCCTTGAAACCGCGAAGGCTTTTTGTATGGATTTTTTGCGATGCGGCGTGCCGCCGGAATAAGAACCAGAAGGAGGAGCCCCGACACTATAAAAAGCATCATGACGCGCTTCGTAATCGAAATATCGTAGCCAGCCAGAGAGAGCTGCCACAGAGGCGCATCGGAAAGGTGGTGTGCAATGGTTTCTGCGAAATTGAACGCGTCGCTGTGCGCTTCGGGAGCGGGGGCACTTTCGAGGTGTGCGGTAGGCGCGGCTTCGGGTGCTCCTTGTGGAGTAACTATTGCCGCAGGTGCACCCACGGCAAAGCTGGCCGTTGAAATAAAGAATGCGAGGTATGCGATCTGCCGCTTCATTTTCTTAACTGGACCAAGGCAAACACAAAGTGCACAAGCCACGACGCCACGACCCCTAACGCAAAAACTTTCATATAGAAAGCCGAAGAGCCTCGCCACACGAAGTACACCACAGTGCACCCGACAATCAGGATGAGGATGCGTGGCGTAATAGCCGCCATGTAAACCCATCCGGCACCTTCTGCGTCACGCAACCACCTTTGTGCAAAAAGCGCAAACAAAAGCGGTGCGCCAAGTCCGATTACAAAGAGAATTGCTGCTTGCAGACCCAATGTATTCGCCTAATTGGTTTCGGGAGAATTTATTGAGCGAGACACAGCGACAAGCAAATTAAGAAAATTATTTTCAAACTTAAAAATGTACGCCGACACCCAACTGGATAGAAATATCGGTTATGCCCTTATTGCGCCAATCGCGGCTTAGATCTTTCTGATTCGTCGCGCTCGCACTGCTGTTCTGTTCCGCATCGATGTCGTCTTGCGAAGCGCTTTCGCGGTAAGTCGTCGTTATTTTTGTCATGTTGCCGCTGATGTTGCGAACCTCGACGCGGGTTTGGTCGATGTTGTTGGTCCCGGCAACAAACGCGCGCGCGGCTAAGTTGATATACACCATGTCGGTGATGTCGTATTGAATCCCCATCTCACCATACATTCCTTTGACGGTAAAGTTATACGTGTCGGTATATTTAAGGCTGTCGCCTGCCGCTGTAAAATTCGCCCCGTTACTCGAGTTAGTAAATTCAGTGATTTCACGAAAAGGCAGAATCGCGAGCCAGCCCGCCCCAACAAAAAAGCGGCCGCCCCAAATTTCAACATAGGGGCGAAGCCCCAGCATGAGACCGACTGTCAAATTGGCTGATTGTTGCGTCCACGTTCCGCCGCCGTTTTCGTTAGAAAACTTACGCCCGCTTGTGTAGCGTACAGCGGTTCCTAAAACTACGCTGAAATTGTCGGCAAGCCCATAACCTAAGAAAGCCCCGCCACCAAAACCGTTTGCGTTCTGTGAAGCCTTGGTAATCTTTGTGTCGTTGCCGACAGCAGCAGGTTCGGAGTTTGCCATCGCATCAAAATTACCTTGAGAGAAAGTCCATCCGCCGAAGGTTTCAATGAGAACAAACCCGCGACGGAATTCAGAAGTGGTGTCTTCAACTTTCGTAACCGAAATAGGCGCCGCTTTCAGGGAGTCGTCGCTCGCCGCCGAGGATTCTTTTGCGGCGTAAGCAATCGAAAGAGAGCAGAGGAGAAAAATAACGAGAGCGTAGAAGGTTCGGTACATACGCCCTCGTGCTACAAAGCGGTGGGAGTGCAAGAAGAAAATGAATCACCGCAAGACCATCAATAAAACTTGACAAACCACTCGAAACTACATATCCTCTATACAATGCAAAAAGGCTCGTCTAACGTGGCGCGTGAAATGTCGCTTCTCAAAGAGCGTATGCAAAAGAGCCAATTCAAGTCGACGCCGCAGCGCGATGAAATTGCAGAGTGGGTTTTCAAAACGCACGACCATTTCACGGTTGAAGACTTGATTACCGATTTTCGCGGCAAGGGCAAGAAAGTCTCTCAGGCGACGGCATACCGAGTCATTCAAATGATGCTCCAGTTGAAGCTCATCGAAGAGCACGACTTCGGCAAAGATTACAAATTTTACGAACACACTCCGGGTCACGAGCACCACGACCACATCATTTGCATCGACTGTGGCAAGATTATTGAGTTCTCCGACCCAACGCTTGAGGCACTCAAGGAAAAAATCACCCTAAAAAACGGTTTCAAGATGCGTGAACACCACTTAACGATTTACGCCGAGTGTACAAGATGCACGCCAGAAAAGAGATCGTACAAGAGCTCTAAGTAGTGATCCAAAAGTGTCTTCAAGTTCTATCGACGGGATTCCCCTTTCAAACGGCGAGCATGCTTATGCCGGGCTTCACAATTCGTTTCTCAAAAAGCACGATCTGCGCAAACGCAGGTACCTGACGCTTGCTCTTGGAATTCTTGCCGCGCTCGAAGTTTCTCTTTATTTGGGTTTTACGTGGCGCGACTCGGTGAGCGAAATAGAGTTTTCAGCGATGTCGGTCGACTTGGGAGATTTCAAACCACGCGCACGCCGCACGCCGCTCGTCGAGGTCGACGAAGTTTTCGGCAACCAATTCGTGAAAGAAAAAAAGAGCGATACTCCCGCCGTTGCCAATGAGGCGGGTGGTTCGATCGATGGCGAAGGCGTCGTCGATTTAGACGTCGAAGGTGCGGGCGGTGGCGGTGGGGCTCCCAACATTGCGCGCTGTGCTGTGCGGAATTTTCCGAATGAAGCGAAGGCATACGTAGACGATGCCCTGGTTCTCGTGAGCCTCTTGGTCGACAAGACGGGGCTTGTGCGCGAAGCAAAACCGCTTTATGTGAGCTTCAAAAAAAATCTGCCGCCTGAATTAAAAGAAAGAATGAAAAAATTATTTTTGCAGGCGGGCAGAGATTCGTTGAAGGGGCGGCGTTGTCCGATTTATTATGCGGGGGGTGTTGCGACCGGCTACCGTCTCGAAGTGCCGTTGAGTTATGAGCTTTACAACTAAAAACGGAATCAAACCGTGCACATTTTGGTTCTATGCAAAAGCGTTATCTCTTCGTTCTTGTCCTTATCGCCGCCGCTGTGGGATTAATACTCCTTTTTCTTAAACCTTGCAGTGCGCCGTCCTCCGTTCAGGTCGAGAAAGCCCCCGCTGTTACTCCTCCCGAAAACACTAAGAAGGCTGAACCCAAGGCCCCCGCTCAAATAAGCACAGAAAAAAAAGTAGATCCTCCCGCAAAAGAAGCAGCGGCAGAAGTTGACGATGCACCGCCCGTCGCGCTCAAGGGCGGCGATCAAATCCCTAACGTGGCAAAGTGTGTCGACGCAGCTTTTCCCGCAGATGCAAAACCCTATGTGAAGGCGGCGACTGTCAGCGTGCGGCTCATTGTCGACAAATTCGGTAACGTCCGCTCATCAAGAACAATGCAGGTTGCGTTTCCTGTGGAGCCCGACGAAGAGGTCTTGCCTGAGATGCGCAAACTTTTCATACAGGCCGGCAATAAGGCGTTCGGCAAGAAAAAATGCCCTCCTTACATGCGCGACGGCGTTGCGAGCGGTTACTCCATCGAAGTGCCGTTGCAGTACAAACAATAAAGCATCGCGCGGAAAATTTTTGACGTGAAATATAAATACTTTGCCCTCGACATCGACGGCACCATTTTTTCTTCTGAAGAGATTATCTACCCGGCGTACGCTCACGCGATGCAGAGCTTCACAGAAGAGCACCGCTTAGATATTCAAACACCTTCCAAAGAGCGCATCATGCCTGAGATTGGCAAACCTGTCAAAACCATCTTTGAAAATTTATTTCCAGACTTGAACGATACTTTGCGTAACGCGCTTTCCGACAAGGTACTTCAAACCCTGGTGGCAATGATAGACGACGGCGCAGGAGATTATTACCCTGAAATCGAAGAGACCGTCAAGACGCTTACCGATAAAGGGGGAGTCATCCTTGTTGCCTCGAATGGGCGGCAGCCTTACATCGATGCCATTTTGCGCGCGGCAAAGATTTTCGAGTACGTGAGAAATCCCACGTATATCGACGGCACGACAATCTTCACAAAGTCTGATATCTTGCGGCATTATGTTGCGATGGGATTTCCCGCACGCGAAATTCTGATGGTCGGCGACCGCAAGAGCGACTGGGACGCCGCTCGCGCGATCGGTTGCGACTTCGCTTGGTGCGAGTATGGGCATGCAGAAAAAGACGAAATCGCAGACTACGAAGTGAAGCTCGCAGCTTTTTCAGACCTCAAGGCGCAGATTTAGATGGCTCAGTTTGTACTTCACCCACAGCTTTCAGCAGACACGCATTTTGTGGCAGATCTCACACTCTCGAGGTTTCTCCTCATGGACAATTCACTCGTGCCGTGGGTCATCTTGGTGCCGCGTGAAAATGGGCTGCGTGAAATCATCGACCTGAAAGAAGAAGACCAGATGCAACTCATGCAAGAAATTAGTTTAGTGTCGCGAGCGCTTGTCAAGACCTACGCTCCCGACAAAATCAATACCGCTGCATTGGGAAACCAAGTGCCGCAGCTCCACATCCATGTTCTTGCGCGTTTTGAGAAAGACCCAGCCTGGCCAAAACCCGTCTGGGGAAACTTGCCAGCGAAGCCGTACACCACGCAAGAAGCCGCTGCGGCAAAAGCCATGCTTCACCAAGCGATTTCTTTTCTGTCGTGAAAAAATTTTCCCGTGGGTGACTTCTCGCACGTTGCGAGCCAACACGCGGTGTCGGCACCTTCTTCGGGTTCGCGCGTTGCTGTGGGGCCGCCCATTTGCGTCTTCACAAATCCGGGGCATATCGAGTTCACGCTGATTCCATAAGGCGCTAAGTCGTGTGCGAAAATTTTGGTGACTGCGTTGAGCGCCGTTTTCGAAAGTCTATACCCCGGTGCGCCGCCGTTCATTGAGCTTAGAGATGCCATCTTGCTTGAGACGTTCACAATACGCGCATCGTGGGATTTCTTTAAGAGCGGCAGAAACGCTTGTATCATGCGGTAGGGTGCCAGCGTGTTTGTCTCGATGGTTTCTCGAATAACGTCAAGATTTGCAAACTCGCTATTGCCCGCGTTGGGGAATATCCCCGCGTTATTGATGAGCACATCGAGCTTGCCGTAATGCTTGTCGACATACTCGACTGCGCTCTTGATTTGGGCCTCGTTTAAGATGTCGAGAACGTAAATATCGGTCTTGATGCCTTCTTGCGAAAGTTCGCGTTGCGCAGTCACAACCTGCTCCGCCGTACGCCCGGTGAGAATTGTTTGGTGGCCCTGCGCTGCAAGGCTCTTCACCATTGCATAACCAATCCCTTTTGAGGAACCTGTGACTAAAATAGTTTTCATGGTGTGATTAGTCGCGTGCGCGGTGCAATTGAACTTTCGAGAAGTGCGTGCTCGCGCAAATCGTTATCGAGTTGCTTGAGCTTATGCGCCAAGAGCGCAAACACAGGAAGGAAGCCGCTCGTTTCAGAAACTTGGTCTATATAAGCGCGGATTTCCTGAAGGTGCTTCTCCAGAGGTACATGCTCTGTAAAATGCTCCGCGACATGGCTGAGCTGCGAATAAGATGCGACTCCATTGGTCAAAGGGTTGTCTTCCAAATTTTCAAACCAGCGGCTAAGGCTTTGTTCTTCGTCGCTCAGATGCTTGAACATGGCAGAGTAGTATGTATTCCAAGCGCTTTCAAAATCTTTGAACGGGCCGGGTATGTGCTCCACTTCGATGCGTACCTGCTGCACAAGGTCTTGAATGTTCTCCATGAGCTGGCGGATAAAGTCGTGGTGCGCAATGATGAGAAAACTCATCACCCGTGCGCGCGTGAAATCGCGTGTCACCTTGCACGACAAATTGCTCAAGAGGGTTGCCATTCAGCTTGCACAAAGAATATAACGGATTCAGCAAGTCTCCCAATTTTATCGCATGGGAGAGGAATCGCGAGCCGCAGGGCCTCCGCTTCGGAGGCACCGCTGCCGACTTATTAGACATCCCCGCGCCTAAACTCGTTCTAAACCTATCTTAATACATTGCCGTTTTTGTCTACCAGCGCAAAAATCAGGTCGGTGTTTTTTCTGCCTCCCCCTTTGAAGACGAGGGCAACGGCACCGTCGCTGTTGATCCGCGCTTCTTGAAGCGACAACCCCTCTGCGGGCAATAGACGGCTAAAAAGTCTCTGTCCCTGCGCGTTGGTGCAAAAAACGTAATAGTTAGTCATCTTGCCCGGCGACGAATGCGCTTGGCCGTGCAATGCCCCGTCTGTCTTGCCGAGTGCGCAATAGCGACCTTTCTGAGCCAAGACGCGCTCGATGGTCATGTTCGCCTCACCGGCAAAATTTTTGGTCCAAATGGGTTTGCTCTCCCCATCTTCGAGCGACAGTGAAACGCCGCGCCTGCCCGCAAGTTTTGTAAAATCACTCGCGAGCAGATGGTCGCCTTTCTCAGAAAGAGCCATTTGCCGAAAGCCGCGCGTCTTTGTGAGCCGTCCCACAGTCTTGCCTGTTTCTAAATTGTAGACCGTGTTTTGGGAGACAAGCGCTACACGATTATCTGACAATGGAAAAAGTTCTGAGACGCGGTCTGAGCGACTGATTTCGGTCGATGCAGGCGAACCGTTGGAGTTTAACTTCAAGACGCTTCGGCGTCCCGAAAATTCTGCATAGACGAGAGTCTCGCTCTGAGCGCCGAAGCCCAAAGCGACAGCGTGTGTCCGTTGGCAGCTGCCGGTCTTCCCCCAGGTGTATTCCCACCGGGTACCGAGGTTGGCGTTCAGGTGCGCGACATAGACAACCCAATTTTGGTCCTTGCGGCATTTGTTGTCGACGACACCGTCAATCGCGCCGAGTTTTACTCCCGCAACCAACACCCCGCCGTCTGTGGGAGCCATCGCTTCTATCGTACCTAAATCCAGCTCGCGCTTGAGCTTCAAGGCCTCGGAAAAGCTCACGAGGCGCGTCAGTTTGCCATAGCGGTGCGCGGCAAAAAAGTTCTCTCCGCCGGCGACAAATCCCACGAGCACATCGTTTTCGGGTGTTGTCAAATTTTGCGCAATGCTTACTGACGGTTGAGCGGCCGGCAGATTCGCGGCGGCTAAGATATCCCAATCCATCTTCTTGCCGAGTTTATATGCAGTGTTGCCTTGCTTGTCTGCGATTTGTACGCTCGCCGAATAATTGACGAGCGTCTCATAGAACTGGAATCCCGCCTCCAGATCCGGGTTGTTCTCGCTGTTTGCGACAACGTGCAGCGCAGTTTGTCCCTGGACGTTCTGGTAGTCTGGATGCTCGTAGGAAAGAGTGAGGTTAATCCAGTCGGTGAGTTCTTGGTTCTTGAGTTTGTTGTAAAGACTACCGAGTGCTAATTTGTGCAGAAGCGTATTGCCCCTTGCGTCGCCCGCTTCGCTCTTCGCGCCCGCCGCTAAGAAGGCTTGCGCCATTTGCATATTCTTGCGGCTCAGCGCATAAGAGAGAGCATTGTTGCCGTAACTATTCGTTGCGTCAATCGACGCACCAGCTTTCGTCAGAGTAGCAAGAAGCTCTCGCGTTTTTGCTGTCGCAGTACCCGACTTCGCGATTTCGAGCATCAGCGGGGTTTCTCGACCTGTGTCAGAGAGAACAGCTCCCATGGAAAGTAGAGCCTTTGTCGTTTGCACGTCTTGCCGGCTGATTGCAATCGAGAGCGGGGTTTCCGCATCGCTATTCTTGATTTCGAGATTAGCGCCTCGGCCTGTAAGGAGCTTCAAGATACCGGTGCCCCCCATGCGTGCTGAAAAATGCGCAGCCGTGTTTCCGCTATCGCCTACAATATTGACATCGGGAAATTTTTCGAGGATAACGCGCATCGAACCCAATTGGTTGCGCAGCGCAGTTGAATGCAAGACGGTGTTATTCGATTTGTCGCGAAAGTTGACATTGGCACCCTGTGCAAGAAGTAGGGCAACTTCTGTCGTCCGTCCGTTTTCAGACTGCTCCATGAGAACGCTACGCGCTGCCGAAGAAATTGTGTTGGGATTGGCTCCATTCTCCAGAAGTATTTTATAGAGTTTCGCGCGCGCAGCAGTATGCCGCTTCAAAATATTTTCGTGTGCGAGAAGAAAGAGTGTTTTTCCCGAAGCGTCTTTGGTATCGATAGAAATACCACGTGCGAGCAGAGGAGCAATGAGGTCGGGAACAACTTGCTTCACGCAAACGACAGGCAGCGAGTCGCCCTTCTCGTCGGCGATATTGAGCGAAGCACCCGATTCGATGAGCAACTTCGCGAACGCAATGCGTTCTTTCTTGACGGCTTCCAGAAGAAGCACGCGCCCCGATTTGTCGTGCTCGACGCCTGTATTCGCACCCGCTTTGACGAGAGCTTCGAAGAGTTTGAATTGGTTGGCGTTGAACGCCATGACAAGCGCACTCATACTTCCTGCGTTGGTGTTTGCGCCCGCTGTGACGAGCGCCTGCGCGAGCGCGTATTGCCTGCCCGAAATGGCGCGCAAGAGCGGAGTCAGATTATCCTTGTCGGTTGCGTTGATGTCGACGCCACTTTGCAAAAGCGCGTCGAACGCAGGTTTTTTCCCCGTCGCAGCGGCTTTGAGAAAGGGTGTCTCACCCAGACTATTGCGTGCGTTCTTATCTAAACCTTTTTCAATCGCCGCAGCAAAAAGAGGAGCCGGTTTGCGCACATTCAGCGCGAGATGTAAGCAGTTGTTGCCCTCGCTGTCCTGTGTTTTGATGTCGGCGTTATTTTCAGCAAGCCAGAGGAAAGCGGCAGCGTTACCGTTTCCACACGCGTACATGACGGCATTCTTTCCTTTATCGTCTGCGACGTTGAGGTCGATACCGCCTGCTGCAAAAAGTTTCTGTGCTTGCTTTAAGTTATTGCGCTTCATCGCCGCGAGAAAATTTTCTTGTGGCCCGGCAAGTAAAGGAGGAGTGATAACGAAAAGAAAAACGAAAATCAGTTTACGCATTTTGTTCGCCATCTCTAACTAATTCTCGTCGTTGTGTGGCGCTTCAGGAAAAGGCACATAGAGGTCGGGGTTGAAGTGCGTGTCATTATAGCCTTTGCGCACTTCAAAGTGTAGGTGGTCCCCGGTCGAGTTGCCTGTCGAACCAACCTGCCCAATCGCTTCGCCTGCGACGACTTTGTCTCCGACCGATTTATATCTTTTTATTTGGTGGCCATAGTACGTGACGTAACCATTCGGGTGGCGCACGACAGTGAGGATTCCATACCCCGTGTTATCGCTCTCGACTTCCACCACGCCGTCGGCAGCCGCATAGATTGTCGTGCCCTCCGCTGCGCCTAAGTCTACGCCGGTGTGAAATGACGCTGTCTTAAAGATGGGATGAACGCGCTTTCCGTAGTTTCCTGTGCGGCGGTAGTGATCGACATCCAACGGAAGAATAAACGGTTTGTCAAAACTGTCGGAGCTCATCGTATAACCCGCTGAAGACAGAAAACCGCCAAACACCCAACCTTCTAAATCGTCATAACGAACGCGCACCCAAACAGAACGCAGTCCTGCGAAACTTTCCCACGATTCTCTTCTCTCTAAGATGCGCACACTCTTGCCTTGCTTGATTCGTCCCAACGCTGTGCCAAAGCGTGTCGGTTCGTCGCGCACCGCCAAGAAGGGTGGCTTCACTGTTTTTGAAGAGCCCGACAGAATATGGTTTGGGTCTTCTTTGGGTTCGTTGTTCGGCCCCGTGGCTGATGCACGCGGAGTCTCGCTTAGATAGCCTGCAAACATCCAGCCTTCTAATTCGTCAGAAACTTTAACACGCGCCCATTTAGCCGACATGCCGTCGATGTAGTCGTCTGCGTCGGAGTATTTAATAACCATCACTTCGGTGTTGCGCACGAGCATTCCCATTTCACTGCTGTCGCGGCTTGGCTCGTTGCGGATATAGAGAGCGTCGGCAGTGACATACATCTTCTTCTCGATGTCTCTGAACGCGATTTGAAATTCGGGCTCCTCTTGTTTTTCTTTTGAGAGATTCGCGAGAGTAACAAAACCCTCGCGGCCGTCGTCGGCACGCACACGCACCCAAATTTGGGAGTCGTCTTGTGCGCCCAAAGTTTCTTCGCGGTAGATAATAGTCACAACCTCGTTCAACCGCAAATTCTTGAGCGGAGTCCCCGCTTTTTCAGAAGGGTGCGACAAAAGCGGAGTATAATTTTTTACATAGATTTTTTCTGCAGCGAAGACCGTATCTGTCAATGCCAGCGCGCAGAATAGAGAAAGAAACGGAGCAAGAGATTTTGTTTTCCATTTTCTAAGCATCGCCCAACACTCAAAATCTACGATAATTGTAAAGCGGTTTTGTTCAAGGCGCGGGCAAAATTTTTCGCAGCGAATTTGGATTGACATCTATAATCATACGTCGCCTGCA
Organism: Spirochaetota bacterium; assembly: GCA_963205035.1. Lineage (GTDB taxonomy): Bacteria > Spirochaetota > Leptospiria > Turneriellales > Turneriellaceae > Turneriella. The sequence continues at coordinate 3,099 of CAUJII010000007.1, read as the reverse complement.
CGTTTCTATGCGCTCATGCGTTACAGCGGATTCGTGCAGACGATTTAATCGAATCTGGCGAACGGCTTTCTTGTTAGTTCTTGCCGTCGTCGGTGTTCCTACGTGTAAATCCATCGAAAAGCCTCTGCCGCCACTGGAGCGCTATGAGAATAAGAATCCAGAGCTATACGGAGCTTTTTCAGGTAGCCAGCAAATTGTCGCTCAGGGAAAATACCGTATCTACGATACTTATTTTGATGACGGCAAATTTGAACGAGAGATTTCCGAGGCGCGCAAAAATGCATTCCGCGCATTAGAAGCTGTTTGTGTGCCTGAGCCGCCGATGCGAATCGAGAGGCATGCGCGTTCAGAGTTTAGTATATTTATCTATAAGGAACTGCCTAAACTCATCAAAGAAGCAAAAACCGTTTCGAGTGATTGCGTAACGGATAGCGTCGTCAGTCAACGGGGAAATCTAACGTGCCAAGTAACACTCACACTAAAATCACCCAATTTAAGGCAACGCTGTTTCAGCGCATACCGCGAGTCGATACTCGGCAAAACAGCGAAAGATTAGAGTAGCCTTCATTTCAGAAATTGTAGGACCGCACGATTCATGTGGAACATTACGGGTCTTCCTTCCTGATCGCTGACGACATAACTGCCGCGCAACTCGAAATAGCTATTCGGTTTTGCCTTGAAGGTGAATTCGATTTCTTTATTGTTTTCCGAAAGCCCGCTGCACCGGATTTCCATAGCTATACCTTCGCTATCTAATAATTCGTTGCGGCATAAAACGGCCTGAGCAGCAAGCTCGCGTGTTTCATGCACAAATCCGATTTGCCCGCTCGTTTTACTATGCGACTCGACCCTATAGCGGCCGTCCGCTGTTTTCGTGAAAATGAGTTCATGGAGACCCCCGTCAAAACTACGACTGTCCTCGAAAAATCGGAGTGCCTTCACTCTACCCCAGTCGGGAATTTCTCTATCGCTGAGTTTTTGTGGTGTACCGCACGAAAGAGAGAATAACGCCAACAAGAAAATTGCGTATCGCATATTTCTAAGTGAGGGATCCCGAATCCTCGTCAACAGAAAATCGTTAGAGGGTATTCGTTCATGGAACCAACACTGTGCTTCTCAGGTCTACTGAGTAACTATGAAAAAAGCACTTCTCTTCACCGGTATCCTTGCACTGGCTACCGGCTTCGCCTGCCACAAGCGTAAGCACAAGTCGCCCTCGGAGCGCGCAGAATGGCTCGTTCAGCGTATCGAAAAGAAACTTTCTCTCGATGAGTCGCAGTCGAAGAAACTGAACGAAATCAAAGACGAGCTTCTCGCGAAGCACAAATCGCAAGCTGCACGCATGCAAGACGATCTAAAGACATTCGCTCAGAAAATTCGTGCCGAATCGATTTCTAAGAACGAAATTTCGCCGATTGTTGATGCGCGGCGCAAGCAGCGTGAGGCGTTCGAGTCGTTTCTGCTCGACAAGGTGCTTGAGTTTCACAAGATACTCAAACCCGAGCAGCGAGAGAAGGCGGCGGCAATGATTGAGGAGTTTAGCTCTCGCTTTACGAGAAAGGATTAAAATGACTTCACAAGATTTCACTCGAATTGTTGCGGAAACAAAGCGGCCTGTTTTGGCCGCTATTCGCCGTTACCTCGACCTACGGCTATCTCATGCCGTGGACGATGTCGCACAAGAAGTTTACCTGCGCGCATATAAAGCTCTCACTAAAGGAAAATTGCGCGACCAGACGAAATTACGCTCTTATCTTTACACGATTGCGCGCAACGAAGCACTACGCATGAACGAAAAATATGCACGCGAAGAAATGAAATCCGAAAAGCTCTTGGTTCTCAAGCGCGACACCGAAGCGCTGCAGCAAAGCGCGAGCTCTCCTCTCGAAAGATTCGACAAAACGGTCGTTGACGCAATCGACACATTGCCCGAACATTATGCGAATGTCGTCAAACTCTCGCTCTTAGGTTTCACCTCGAAAGAGATTGTTTCAAAGCTCGCCGTCAAACCAGGCACGGTTAAATCGCGCCTATCGCGGGGGTTGCAAATCCTTCGGCAGAAACTTGCATAGGAACAAAATGCGCAGAAAAGAAAGAAATCCCACAGCAGATGCTTGCACGCAAAAACTCGGCGACAACGCTTGGGAGTCGAAAATCGCAGTTCTCGTGACAAAGAAACACCGCAAGAAGAAACAAAGACACGCTTTATGGGTGGCTCTTGCTGTTTGCGTTTTGAGCGCTGGTTTATTGACGAGCCTCTCTGTGCGCGAAGCGGAGCAAAAGGTGCAGATGTTCGCTTACTTAGACCAAGCCACGTCGGTGGGTTTTGAAAGCGTTTTTCTTGAAGAATAAGTCGATGCGTCTACCCGTATTTTTTTTGGGGCATGGCTCGCCCATGAACGCACTCGAAAAAAACTCTTTCACGGAAGCATGGCAAAATTTGCTTGTGGGATTTCCCCCGCCGCGAGCCATTCTTTTTGTCTCTGCGCATTGGGAGACAAGAGGAACGCAAGTCACTGCGATGGAGGTGCCGCGTACAATCCACGACTTCGGCGGCTTTCCGCAGGAACTCTATGAAGTCGAGTTTCCAGCGAAAGGTTCCGAAGCCATCGCCGATGAAATTATCGAAACCCTTGGCACAGACATTGGTGCGCAAAAAAATTTTTCGTGGGGCTTGGACCACGGCACCTGGAGCATCCTTGTCCATACGAAGCCACCGAAAGAGACCGCCATCTTACAGTTGAGTTTAGACCTCAGTATAGATACCACAAAATTTCTTGAAATTGGCAAGCGGCTTCAAAGTCTGAGAGAGAGGGGCGTGCTTTTGTGCGGCAGCGGTAACATCGTGCACAACCTGCGTCTCGTCGATTGGAATGCGTTCGGTATCGACGACTACGCGCATCCATGGGCACGCGAGGCGGATGCCCTTATCCGCGATGCGGTATTGAGGCGTGATTTGGAAACCCTCACCGCGTTTGAGAGTTTCCCGCAAAGTATGCAATGGGCCATCAATAGCGCGGAGCATTACATTCCGCTTCTTTATATGTTGGGCGCAACGACCGCCGACGAAAGAGTCACTGTTTTCAACGCGAAAGCGGT
>CAUJII010000006.1 GCA_963205035.1 Spirochaetota bacterium | reverse complement strand
ACCATAAGCCAAGCGCGACGCTTGGAAACGCTGCAACCCCAGCGCGGGCTCGATCGTTTCTTTGAGTATTTTTTCCGGCGACTTGTGCGCGACTTCCTCGATGTCCATGCCGCCCTCGGTCGAAACCATCATCACAGGCTTAGAGATGCGGCGGTCGAGGGTAATTCCCACATAGTATTCTTTCAAGATGTCGGAGCCTTCTTCGATGAGGATCGTCTTAACCTTCTGCCCTTGCGGGCCGGTTTGGTGCGTAACGAGTTGCATTCCCAAAATGGCTTTTGCGTTCGCTGTCGCCTCTTCGGCGGATTTAGCAAGTTTCACCCCGCCGCCTTTTCCGCGTCCGCCTGCATGGATTTGCGCTTTAACGACAGCGACCGTTTTTCCGAGCTTCTTATAGATGTCTGCGGCGTCTGCGGCTGTGGTAGTTACCACACCGTTGGGCACGGCGATTTTATATTTACGAAAAATTTCTTTCCCTTGGTATTCGTGAATTTTCATATCGGATTAAACCCCAAGCGCGAAACAGTGGGTCAAGACAAAGGTTTCTTTAAGGGCAGGTCGTATTGCAGCTTGCCGTCATCACAGGGGTCGTCGTGCCGCTTGAAACGACATAAGGGCCGCCGGTGCAGAGCGATGCTGTTTCGGGAAAGCCGTCTTGGCCGGCGCCGGCGAGGTTGTCGCAGCTACCCGCAGTCGAGGCGTCGGTGCAGCGTTTGTTATCGCACATGAGGTAGACATCGTAAGAACCCGGTTGCAAGTTCTTGATGATTGTGTTCGTCGCCGTTGTCGCAGCCAGGGGGAGTGTTTTTACAGGAGATGCGTACGCAGTACCGGCAGGTTGAACGGCAAAGTAGCGGCCGGCGGAACTCGTCGCGTTCATCGTTATCGATCCCACTTTGCCGGGTTGATAAGTGCGTGCGGTCATAAGAAGCGAGCCGCCAATTTTGCCGCCATTGTCGCTGTCTTTGAAAGCGTAATTGACATCCCAATCGGCGGGGCCGGCAAAGACAACTCCCGAAGTAGTCGACCCGATTGTCAACTGCCGCACATGCGTCATCATGAGGTTTTTCAAAAAGACGCGCACCTCAAGCACATACGGTTCATAACTTTTTTCAACGGCAATATTCAGGTCTTTGCGTTGCAAGGGAAACATGCGCGGTTCGGTCGGCGTTTCGCCGTATGCGCTCTGCAAAAAACTTTCGATGTCGATGCCATAAATTGTGCGGTTGTCGAAAACGGACGTGACAGCCTGTTCGGAGGCGGTTTGCGTCGTCGCGTTTCCAGCGGCATCGGAAAACGTTCCGCTTGCATTAAAAATAGCAGCGGGAGCTGTATTAAACCTGCGGAAGTAAATCCCCAGGTGATTGAAAGTCCCGGCTTCAATGTCAACGGCAGGGTACGTAAATCCGCCGTTAAAGAATTGGTAGAGCTTTTCTACGCCGTTTTGTTCGGAGCAGTTTTTGAGAGACTGCCCCGTCGAAGTATAATCGGAGCATAGAAGTTGGCGGTCGATCGCGAACTGCGACCAGTAGTCGTCGATGTCTTGGCTCGAAGACTTTCCTTGGCCGCGTGCGATGCGCACTTCTGCAATGTCGATGTAGTATTTCAAACGGCTTGCAGCCAATGTATTGGCGTATGTATAAATATCAGTAGACGAATTCCATGCAGGCGACGAGCTTGTGATGCCACTATTGATAATGTCGTCTTTTTGCAGAGTGACCGCGCTGTCGGCAATAGGGTCGTTACTTTCAAAAGTCCCCAAGAGTTTCAAGGTAATCGTGTTGTTGACTAAATCCGACAAAGGCAATTCGCCCGTGCAATGCGTAGCGAGCGAAGCGAACAAGAGAATAAATACGAATCTAAATTTTTTCATATCATCGACTCAAATTAAAATTCACCATCAGGCCAAAATTTAAGAAGTGCCCGTTGACGACTTCGTAGTTGGGATTTGCAGCGGGTGGGGTGAGATGCTTTTCGTACACCAAGTAATAATCTGCACGCACGCCAATGTTGACGAGTTTGCCGGCGGGAAAAGAAGTCTCAAACCCGAGATAGCCTGCGGGCAGCCAGTTCTTGGAACGCTCTGGATAGTTTTGTAAAAAATTCGCGCCCGCCCCCGCCTTGAGCTGAAACGTCAGCGGTAAGTTAATCGGTATTGTGTAAGCGAGTGCGCCGTACACGGGCACCGAATGCAGGCGGGTCACCGTCCGTGCGGTGTAATAACTATACGACCCGCCCAACTCTAAGCGCAGCGTGTTAGAGGGAATGTTCATACGAAAGAACAATCCCCCACCCAAGCTCGTCGTGATCGCTTCGGAGATTTTTGTGCCGGGCACGGGAGTCACCGGGCCAAACCAAACGCCAATTTGCGGTTTGAAACGCCATTCTTCTGTTTCAACTTGCGCCGAAAGAGAAGCGCTTAGCGCGAAAGCGATAGATATCGTTAATAGAAATCTTCGACGAAAGATAGTCTGAAAAAAAAGATGCATCAAGCCTCGCGTCTCAAAGAGGCATGAAGACGGAGGGTCAAGCGCGATATGGGATGTATTTGGCTTGACGGCAAGCCATCGTTTGCGGGTCAATCGGGCATGAACAAACCAAACCTGCTCCTCTTAATCCTCGCGATTGTAGTTCTGTTACTCTTTTTGCCGAGCGGTTTCTTCCCATTCTTAATCGGCACGCTCTGGCAAATTAGCAAAATCGTGTTGGTGTTGATTGCAATCATCATCATCATCGCTTACTTTCGCAAGAAAAAAAGCTGACCCGCTCCGAAGAATGCGCTTTTCTCGCATCTTGGCCTTTGCTCTTTTTTTGTCGGGTCGCCTTTTTGCCGGCGAAGGCCTCGATTACATGCAAAACCTCATCTCAAATTTTGAGAGTTTGCGTGCAGAACTCGCTGAAGACTACTCGAACGAAAAGCGCAAAGATGTCGTGAGGCGCGCTAAAGACTTGGCGCTTCAAATTTTAGACGTCAAGGAAATTGGGCGCTTGGCGTTGGGTAAGCATTACACAAAGCTCACAAAGGCGCAACAAGACGATTTCTTGAACTTATTCCACGAGCTCATGGCGAACAGGGTCGTCGAAGCCAATATCCCGTCGCAAAAAGTTCTCACAGGAAAAATTCCCATCGAAATTGTTTCAGAGCGCACCGAAACAGACGATGTGTTTGGCAAAGAAGCGCTCGTCGTTAACACGAAAGTCCCGCACCGCAAACAAAATTTTCAAGTGGAGTTTTATCTGTACAGGTCGGCAGATGGATTGAAGCTCTACGACGTGCATGTCGACGAAGCGTCTACTCTGCTCGATTTCCGCAACCAGTTTTCTTCTATCATACGAAAAAAAGGCTATAAACATCTAGTGAAATTGCTGCGTGAACGGATCAAAAAAATCAACAAATAAGACACGTCGAATTTCTTTGTCGCTACAACGCGCGCCAGGATATTTTTTTCTTTTCTTTACTCTCGCCCCGCTATTTGTCGCACTTCCACAGCCTCTCCATGCAGAAAAGCCGATGCGATTCGGCGAAGGGTTGACTCTCCTTCTTCAGAAGAACGCAAAGATACTCGAGAGCAAGGCGCAGATTTTGAGTTTTGAAGCGCTTCAGACAGAAGCTGCGGCAAGCGACCTGCCCACGTTTTCACTTTTGACCTATGCAGCACCTATTTATCAAGTGCGTGGCGACGCGACTCGCTCTGTCGATAATTTTTCTAAATGGGGCCCTTTCTTGCACGCAGAGCTACAACTCGTCTACCCTGTCTTTAGTTTTGGACGCGTCGCCGATGCAAAGAACGCGACGGCGCATGCTGTCGAAGCGGGCAAGTTCTTGCACGAAAGCCAAATCAATCAAAGCATTTTTGAATATAAACAGCTTTATCTACAAAATATTTTGATCAACCGTTTGCGCCCCGTGCTCGACGAAGCAAAAGAGAAAATGAAAACAATTCTCGAACAAGCAGATAAGCTCTATAAAAAAGGGACTGGGGAAGTGCAACGCAAAGACTTGACCAGACTTCGCCTTTTCTCGCTCGAATTAGATCGCTTCGATGCAGAGTGGCTCGCCAGTAAAAAAACTGCGGCACTTGCTCTCGGTCATTTCTTGGGTGAAAAAGAATCACTCGTCGTTCTCGAAAGCGACTTTCCGAAAATTGAAGAATCGACACGCGCTCTCGAAACGATTATCGCAAAGGCGCATGAAACCAACCCCGACCTCAAAGCTGTTGCAGAGGGAATGCAAGCGCGGCACTCGCAACTCGAAATGGAAAAGGGTGGGCATTTGCCAATCCTATTTATCGCAGGACGCGCCGACATGAACTATACCTCGGTAAGAGATTACCAACAGAGCACGTATGCTTATGACCCTTACAACCGCAGTTTGTTTGGTTTAGTTTTCGGCGCGAAGTGGGATTTAGACTTTGGAAACACGAAGGCCAAAATTCAAAAGGCCGAGGCAGAACTTGAAAAAATGAAGGCAAAGGAAAGCGAAGCTGAAACGGGAATCCCGCTCAAGATTGCAATGGCGATGTGGGAATTTGAAAAGCAAAAAATCCAAATGGAAATTAGTCGGACTAAATATAAAGAAGCGAATAAATGGTCGTTATCAGAAATGACGGCTTATACAACAGGCACTGGGAATGCTAAAGACCTCATCGAGGCTTTGGCGGCAACCGTTGCTATCGAAAAAGAAATTGCAGACACGGAGTTCAATCTCTGCCTCGCGGCTGCGAAACTCTCAAAAGAAATCGGAGATCAAGGCGCGTTAAAAACATGGCACGAATAGTTATTACAATTTTCATGGGTTTCGTTCTTTCTTGCTTCGCGCTCGACGCAAAAAGCCGCGAGGTTATCTTAGGAGAGAAAGCATATTCACAAGGTTCGTTCGATTCTGCAAAACAGCACTTCGAGCAAGCGATTCAAAATGGCGACGAATCGGGTGAACCCCGTCTTTACATCGGGCTAATTCTCGAAGCGCGAAGACAATACGCAGAGAGCATCCCCTATTTTCGCGCCGCCGCAGAAAGACCGCTGCAAAAAAAGCTCCGTAATGTTGCACTGTGGAAACTTGTTATTCTTTACCGGCAAGCGCGGCTCTATCCTGAAGCCTTGCGGTACGTAGAGAGACTCGAAGAGTCGGGGGTAAAGAGCGAGACGTTTGAAAAAATTCGTAGCGAAGCGGAAAGTTTTTCTAGTACGGCAGGCGTTGGCCTCAAAGGCTATGAAGATGTGAAGCGTGCGACAAAACTCGAAAAAGAGTTCTTTGCGTCTGAGAAATCCACCGAAAGCACAGCGGACAAATCGGCAATCGGCCACGCCGCTATTGAGGCATTCAACCACGCTATTCAGCAAGACGCGCGTTGGAAAGAATACCGCTGGAACATTGCCCGCCTCCATGAAAAACTGCATGAAAAACGCGAGGCAGAAGCGGTGTACCAAGAAATTTGGGACGACTCCTCGAACCCCAACGCGGCGTACAAATTGGGATTCATCGCAAGGCGGCGGGGCGAATGGCGGCAGGCATTAAAACATTTTGCAAACGCACTTTCGCAGACTATTGAAGATCCCCAACTCAAGTTTTTTATTCGCTATAACGCCGCTCAATCCCATTACGCTTTGGGCAACTCTAAAGACTCTTTTGCACACGCGAAAATTGCGAAGCGGCTCATGCAAGAAATCGAGGTCAGCCCAAAAACTCAAGCGGGTTTCAAACGTATTTATTGTTTAGGCAAAGTTTCTCAAGGCGAAATCGATAACGAGTACTGCAAGTTCCGACGTAAGAAGGAAAACCCTCTCTTCATGAATTTGTATCTAATGAAATTAGCGCTTGCAAAGAATGAAAAAACCAAAGCTGCCGATTTAGCTGCGAAAATTTTTGAAACAGGGGATATTGACCAAGACGAAAATACAGCAAAACTTCCTGCGTACTCACTTTCCGATTTGCCAGTTGCCATCGGCATTCTTTTTGAAGCTGAAAAATATAAAGACGTCTTAGAGCTAACCGACAGATTTCAAAAAGACTTGGCCTCGCTCAAAGACTACCACGCTTGGCGCGCCGTTTCTTATTTCGCGCTCAAAGAATACGCTCCCGCATCGTTGGAGTTCGACAAGATTGCGACACTCACTCCTTCGCAAATGAACCTGCACCTCATTGCAATGGCGCATGTCGGCGATTATGCCGGCATCAAACTCAAGGCGCGCGTCTATTTGAGAAATCCACAAGCTCGCGAAAAGCTGAAACGCAATTTTAGAAAACTCAAAATATACGAGCCGCTAAGGCAAGAAAGCGATTTTGAAACTTGGCTCAAAGGCGCAGAAACAGAAGACGCACCCATCGACTCCAAGACTCGACCGCAGCCCTAAAGCGGCGTCTTGCCTTGCTTTGAATCGCGCACTAATTTTGGGAGCATATAAACCGGCACCAACGTTTTAAGCTCGCTATAAAGCCGCCGCGCATCTTCATCGGAAACTTCAAAATGCGCAGAACCCGTCACGCGGTCGAGTTGGTGAAGGTAATACGGCTGGATTCCGCTGAAGACAAGTTCTTTCAAAAGCGCAGCCAACGTTTCCGCATTATCGTTCACGCCTTTGAGAAGCACCGCCTGTGCATACGAACGCACTTTATGTGCCGCAAGTTTTTCAACGACATCTCGCGCCGCAGTGCTCATCTCCACTGCGGTGTTGATATGAAAGACAAAGTGAAATGCCTTCTGCGGAAAATCCCGTCGTAGACTTTCAAGCAAGGCAAAAAATTTTTTCGAGAAGAGCGCGGGTGCCGTCGTCAATGCGCGTGTGTGGATGCGCATAAACCCAATCGACGGAAGCTCCATGAAAGTACGTAATCGCTGAAAAATATCTTCGACAGGCAACATCATCGGATCGCCGCCTGAAAAAATGACTTCGTTTATGATAGGTCTCTCCCTCAGATAACCTACGACATCTTGAAGCGCACTCGTCTTGTGCCCCTTCGATAAGAGCGTGCGGCGTTTGCGCGTGCAATAGCGGCAGTACACCGGACATTCGTCGGTTGTGAGGTATAATATTTTCGTCGAGTAATTATGCACAACGTCGGGAAAGGGATGGATGTCTCTGTCGTCTTCATGCAGCGGATCGTCGCTAAACCCAGGTTCGTCTCGGAGCTCTTCAACTGCTGGCATAAACTGCTTCAGCACAAGCTCGCTTTCTTTTTTTGAAAGCGTTGCTGCGTGTCTACGTAGGTTAGGCGCAATGCGCGTGCGAAACTTCGCATCGAGCAGAGCTTTTTCATCGGGTGTGGGTTCTTTCATCAAAAGAAAAATATGGGACTAATCAACTTTCCGATAATTTGATCGCGAGAAAAAATACCGTGCACTCTCGAGTCGTTCGTATTGGCTGCATTGTCGTTCAAACAGAAAATAAAATTCGGGCGCACTTCTAACTCCGACAAATGAAAATTCTTATCTTCGCTACCCTCAAACCTTGGAATCAAGCGACGCACAGCACCCCCGTTCACAAA
>CAUJII010000005.1 GCA_963205035.1 Spirochaetota bacterium | reverse complement strand
CACCATGCGAAATTCGTCCCAAAGGGCGTCGGTAAAATACTCTACTTTAAGTGCTGCCATTTTTGAGCACGCGTCGCTTTCACGGGGACGCACCATGTGGTTCCACGAAACGATTTCAATACAGAGGGGGAGCTTGGGATGCATCAGCGTCTTCTCGACATGCTTCACGCCGAATGCCTTCGGGTTGTATTTTTCTGCGTCTTCGTAAGCGACTCGTGATACTTTGCCTTTCGCGTCTAAGACAACTTCGATGAGTTCTAAATCTGCCTTGCCGAAAATAATATCTTTTAGGTGGAGCCCTCCCGAATAGAGAAGTCGACTTGTCTTTGCGCCAAACCCCTCGTGCGGATTTTCTTCGTCGTGGAAATAGGGGTGGTATGCGATGTAAGTATTTCCTTGAGTATCTTTCGCCATGCGGTAGAGCATGTGTGTCGGCGCGCCATAGAGCGAGTGCGCGAGAATATGTGGAGTAAATTTTGCGGCGAGCGAATCGTCGCGCTGCACAGTAAAGCCCTGCAAATCAAAACTTGTTTCGCGGATGGGGCGCAACACCCAAAAGAGAATAACGCCGAAGATAATGACAAGAATTGCCGCGCTGCGTAGACCCTTGTGCTTGAGCGGTGCCTTCATAGTTAGCGTGTGTGGCGTACGAGCACGAGCTTCATGTCAATACGGACCTGTTTTTCAATCGGGTTGAGTGCGCTGTCGTAGGAAATACCGTAGTCGTCTCGGTTAATGAAAAACGAACCCTTGAGCGTGAAGTGCGCTTCGCCGCCTTCGCGCATCAACTTAAACGTAACGGGTCTTACAGTCCCCTTAATTGACAGTTCGCCTTGCAGGGTAAACTCTGTCGCTGTGAGCGCCGACTTGTCTTGTGGACTGACGGATGTTATGCGGAACGTATGCGTGGGATGCGATTTGCAGTCAAAAAAATCGGCATCTCGAAGATGCTTGTCGCGGCGGATGTTGTCGGTGTCAATCGACGCGCAGTCGATGGAGACAAAGCCCACAACCTGAAGCGAACCATTGATTTTACCTTTGAAATCCCACTTTCTGAAAACGCCTTGCGCTTTGACGACGCGCGACTTCACTAAGAAGGTAATCTGAGATTGTGCAGGTTGAATCTCATACCAAACTGTCTTCGCAGCGAAAAGAGGGCTCGCCAAAAATATGCCAAGCCAAAGCATTTTTATCGTTCGTGCCATAGTTACTCCTTATGCGCGCCAGCTTCTGCGCCGCAACCAATTTTTGACTTGGCTATAATGGTATAGCCCAAAAAAAAGAAAGTAATTCATATAGACGACCGCGTAATACCCCCGCTGGATCCAGTCGCTGACAATCAGCAAATAGACGACGATGAGTGCCTGAAAGACAGCTAAGACCCACATCGGCACGGGAATAATAAAGAAGAGCAAAACCTCGGTGCGCGGGTAGAGTGCGGCGACCGCAAAAAAGAGCGACATTTCAAGCGGCATAAAGGTGTCGATGGCAAGACCTGTCGCAATCGAATAGAGAACCGACAGCACGAGCCCAATCACAAAATAGAGCGTTGTTTTGAAAGGCCCCCACGTCTGTTCAATTATCTGCATAATCCAGTATATAAAGAAGAGAACGATAATAATCCAGAAGCCGTTACTCAGAGGTAGCGCAACGAATGTGATGGCCCGCCAAATTTCGCCCTGCAGCAGAAGGCTCGGTATAAGCATGAACTTTTCGCGCGCCATAGGAGAAATTTGAAAGGCAAGAAAGCCGAAAGCCTGCATGACGACGAGGATGAGCCCCAAATTTTCGATGCCAAACTTATGGTAGCGTCTTTCGAGATTATCTATGAAACGTGGTGTTTGTATTGACATAAGGATTGAACTTTAGAGGAAACGCTTTATATCCGATTCATTGCGGACACCGAAATTTACCATGACCTACGGATCAATACGTCGCCCATTTCTTCGGATGCCGCTGGCGCTCCTTGCGCTGACTCTCCTTTTCGCGCCAAAGTGTAAATCCGCCATAGAAAAAACGGAGCAAGAGAAACATAAATCGTTGAGTGTCGAAGAGTTCACAAGGCTCAACTGGCAAGCTCAAGTCGAATACTTAGAGCATCTCAAGGGAGTAGGTCTCAAAGACGACGACGATGCGATTGTACTAACTGCGCTCACAGACGACGATAGCGCGGTTGTGGTAAGTGCGCTCCAGCTTGTCGATGTGCTTGAGCTTAAGAAATACGTCACTCTTGCGAAGACTCTGCTGACGTCGCAGGATCCCATCATTCGCTGGCGCGCACTTCTCGTAATCGAAAAACTTTACCGCGAGGATGATATTCTGCCGCAACTGGCGCGCCTCACAAACGACCCCGAATGGATGGTGCGCGAGGCAACGTATAGAACGCTGCGCCTTTTCAAAACAGAGCGGGAAAGAAAAACTTACTTCTACACAGTGCTCTTTAAGCTGAGCGAAACAAACCCACAGGTGATCGTAGAAATCTACCGTACCCTCGTTTGGTATGGGGATGAATCTGCGTGGCCTTATATGATGAAGCGGAGCTATCACTGTAAGACTGCATCGGAGCTTGTTTTGGTCATGCGGGAGTTAGCGCGCATAAAAACTCGCGACGCGCAGGTGCGCATCAAAACGCTCACGCGCAGTCAGAGTGCGCTCATTCGTGAGGAGGCGAAATCTCTCCTCAGCGAGTATTTTTGATTTGACGCGGTGCAAAAAAGAGACGAGTCTACCCCATGTCTACCCAACGGCTCATCACCCAACCTTTGCTTGAGCTGAGGCTCAAAGGCACACAAGCGCAGATGGGCGCGCAGTACGGAGAGATCTTAGCCGCGCAAGGGGGATATGAGAACCTCTTAGAATTCTATCCGCAGATGGCTCAGTCGCTCCTCGTTTCCGGAGTGCCCCGTGCGCTGCGGCATAACGCGCTCAGGCGTGTCGCGTCGAAAGTCATGGGCTGGGCGACCGACACGATGGTGAAGACTCGCTTGCCACACTACGCACAGCGCTCCGACGCGATGGCGCGCGCAGCGAATCTCTCCGGTGAGATGGCGCGGCATTTATTAGTGATGGATGTATTCCAGAACTCGATCGGTACTTTAGGCCGGTGGGGGGCATTACACAAAGCGCACGGAACGACGCCTCCGTTTTCTAAACCAATACCACATGCATTGGGAGCGTGCACCTCTGCCGTTGTTTTTGATCAGTGCTCCAAAGACGGAGAGCTCATGCATGCACGCAACTTTGATTTTCCGGGCGTCGGCATTTGGGAGAAAACTCCCACAATCGTTTATTGCACGCCCAACGAAGGGATTCCTTATGGCTATATCGGTGCTCGCGGCGCGGATGTACCCGGCGTGACGGCGTTCAATGCAGAAGGGCTCACGCTCGCATTCCACACACGGTTTCACAGCGAAGTCGATTTTAACGCCAGCGGAGTCGTCGACTTAGGGCATGAGATTATCCGCTGCGCACGCACGATTAACGAAGCGATTGAAATTGTGAGCCGTTTCAATGTTGCCTCGACTTGGGGTATCGTCGTCACGTCTGCGAAAGAAAAAAACGCGGCAGTCATCGAAACGACGGCGAAGAAGATGCGCGTCACTTGGGCGCGCGACGGGCGTCTCGGGAACACGAACCACTATCTGCATGCCGACATGAAAGAAGGCGAGCTTGTCACAAACGACGGTTGGACGCCTTATACGGTCGATAGAATGAAACTGCTGTCGCGTTTTTTCGATGAAGCCGAAGCGCGCGGCGGAGCAAGCCTTGCGAACATGCAGGCACTTCTGGGTGCAGATTTTGAAGTGGACGATAGCGGAGGCCGCGTCGAAGAATTATTCGAGGCTCATCAATCCGACATAAAAAAAGCAAGGGGTGCATCGCGCATGATGGGTTCTCTGATTGGGCATGTCATGTCTGTGCAATCGGTTGTCTTCAAACTCGGCTCGGGTTTGCTGTCGCTTTCTGTCGGCGAGGCACCCACAGGCTATGGACCGTATCTCGACCACAGTATCGATTGGTCTGGCGATAGCCTCAGAGTCGTCGACTTACAAAAAGAAAAACTCAGCGAGATAAACGCGCATTATGCGGAAGGCATGATGCTCGATGCATACCGCCATTTTCAAAAAGGTTATCTTTTAGATTTTCAAGGCGGCTCTCTGGAACATGTGCGTAGTGAAATAGAGAAAGCAGGGGCGCTTGCATTCGACGACCCGTCGCTGCAATTTGCGCAAGGGGTTTTATCGCTCGAAGCGCGTGACGCACAGACCGCATACCGATTCCTGATGGTGGCCGTTGCCATGGAGAAGTCGCCATATCGCAAAGCGCAAGCGCTTCTCTGGGCATCGCGCAGTGCGCAGGCGCTCGGCAAAAAGTCAGAAGCGACATCGCTCCGCCGTGAGTTATTGCAAATCGAAAGTGAATACGCCTCAGAGCTCAAGCGCAAAGCGAAGCGCGACGCAATGCAGCTCATACCACGGCGTCAGTACACGGATTTGGTGTTGAGTCTAAGCGTGCTCGACGCTGCGTAGCGCACGACAGCCTGTCGCCGCGCACGCCGCGAAGACGACATCACTGTCGGCGGCGTAGCACATGACCTCCTGTCACCGTGCACACCGCGAAGACGACATCACTTCGACAAGCTCAGTGCAAGCCATGGCAGCGGCGTAGCACGTGACCTCCTGTCACCGCGCACACCGCGAAGATGCCCTCCATGGCAGCGGCGTAGCACGTGACCTCCTGTCACCGCGCACACCGCAAGGCTGAGAGAGCCGCGTTCAGCAGCTAAAGAAATCACGCGCTATATACACGTTCGTAAGCAGTGGATGTATTCAGCGTACGAAAGGTCTTTTTTCGCGATGAGGACGGCCTTCCGAGCCGTTTCGAGCCCGCCGTTCTCATTTTTTTCGGTGACTTTTTGGTAGTTAATAAAATAGTCTGGAAAACTCTTGCGGCTGGCATACCGCGCCGCCCAGAAATGGTGATTCCGCGCCGAGTACGCCGAGCCGCGCCGAGGCGAATGCAGATACATCTCGACAAATCGCGGCATGAACACCCGAATCGCGAAGTCGACGAACCGCGACACCGACTCGCCCGAATGAATCGTCCTCTGCCAAAGCACGCAGTAGAGGTTCTTGTCGACTCGCCACGGTCTGATGACGTATTTAACCTCGTCAGTCTGAATATTGTACCGTCGTGCCGACACCGTCCAGGCGCCACCGGATCGCCAGCGCAGCACAGTCTCTTTGCAGAGCCGCGAAATAATCTCGCC
>CAUJII010000004.1 GCA_963205035.1 Spirochaetota bacterium | reverse complement strand
GAGCGCGTGGTGAAGCGGCGTAAAATATCGCGCAACGCGTATATCAACGAGGCGATCAAAGCGTATAACGCGCTCGAACGCCGCCGGGCATTGGGAGAAAAGCTGCGCTTTGAATCGGGGCTCGTCGCCGCAGATTCGCTGCAGATGCTCAAAGAGCTCGAAGCGATCGCAGACCTTCATGAAAATTGAAAAATTCGGTGTCTATATCGCCGACTTAAATCCACGGCGTGGAACCGAGCCCGGCAAAAAGCGGCCCGTCGTCGTGGTGCAAACCGACCTCTTGAACGATGTGCATCCGAGCACGATCATCTGCCCGATATCAACCAAGGTTGCACCCAAGGCAGAACTCCTGCGTGTACACATCGATTTGAAACCGTCGGGTCTCAAGCGTGCATCGGATATTTTAGTCGATCAAGTGCGAGCCATCGACAACCGCCGGTTTGTCGAGCGCCGTGGCTCTCTTTCTGCGAAAAATCGCACACAAATTCTTGAATCTTTGAAAATACTCGTACTTGAGTGAGCGAACAATAAAGAATGAAGATGTGGCAAGAGTTCTATTCCAACCTTGTGGCCATCGGTAAACTATTCGGTATGCCATGCTTCGTCTTTCGATTGTTAGGTGCGCGCCTATCCCAACAATTTTATTTACCCCCTGTCTAAACGCACGAGAGTAACCCCCTATGCCGACTTCATTCCGCCGCCGCGCCATCGCCGCGTTAGGCTTGGCCGTTCTCTTCGTGCTTCCGTTTCCGCTGTTAAGTGAAACCAAGCCGGCTGAACCGTTGGTCATGCAGGTTGCCAAACGGGGCAATCCCAAAAATCAGACGACCATCGAAACGGCAAACTACACCGTTACTTTTTCCGAACAAGGCGCGCAGATTACCGCATTCAAACTGAAAGATAAAGCCTACCCACCGCGAGACGGCAGTAACATCGTAATCCCGGGAACAGAAAGCTTTTTAGCCCCCTACTTGGGAGCGACGGGCACAAGCCAGTACGTGTCGGGAAATTTAGCGGCGATCATGTACGCTGCGTTTACTTTCGAGAAAACCGAAAATAGCGACGTGATTCAATTGACGGCCAAAGCGCCGGTAGTTTTTGAAGTGGGAAAGACAAAGTACAACGCGACTTTTGTGAAAGAGTTTGTTTTCTTAAAAAATGCGCCGTATTTCAAATTCTCGTTTGAAATCGACTCGAATTCTTTACTTAAATTACAAAACCTCATGCTCTATGCGCTGCCGATGATTGGGCCCCTGCCCGAGAATACGAATAGCACATTCCGCGATTACCACCACTACAGCCATGCGGAGAAGTTTGAACTGGCGTATGCAGGCGGCGGCGGTGGGTTTGGTTGCGGATCGTCTACGGCAGCCGAGAAAATTGTAACGGGCCCTGTCGATTTTTTTGGTAGCTCTTCGCGTTTTCTCGTACTCAACATGCAGCCGCTCTTTCAAACGCGCAGCACGAGTATCACCCCTGAACACAGAAATCCGGAAACAAAAGAACTCCTACAAACGCAAGCACTCCATCTCAACATGGGCGATGTCGTCGTCCAGAAAAATAAGCCGGCGCGTTTTGAATTTATCGCATATATGGGGCCCAAAGTCGAGGCGAATTTGCACCCCTCAGACGATGCACGCCGTGTGATGCCGGACCTTGCAAAATTCCACAAAAATCTTTATAAGTCGTTTGATTTTGGGATTACTGAACCCATCCGCGATATCTTGGTTTGGGCGCTCAATCTTCTTTATAAAGTCATCCCCAACTATGGCGTGGGGATTATTTTGATTGCGCTCATCTTGAAACTCATCTTTTTTCCGCTGAACCAAAAGCAGGCAGAGTCGATGAAGCGGATGGGAGAGCTCCAACCCAAGATGAAAGAAATCAACGAACGCTATAAAAACAATCCGCAAGAAAAGCAGCGCCGCATCATGGAGATGTATAAGACGCACAAGGTAAACCCTGTCTCGGGCTGTCTTCCGATGCTTATACAGTTACCGATTTTCATCGCTCTCTATTCGGCGTTTTCCGACGCTTACGATTTATGGAAGTCTCCCTTTATTCCCGGCTGGATTACCGACCTCTCGCAACCCGACCTCGTAGGACACCTGCCAGCGGGAATTCCTTTGATCGGTGGTTTTGCAATCCACTTACTGCCGATTGTTATGACTCTGACGCAATTTTACCAGTCGAAGCTCACTCCCACATCGGGTGACGCGAACCAACAGAAGATTATGCTCTTCATGCCGTTCATGATGCTCTTCTTGTTCTATGCCATGCCGTCAGGTGTGGTTCTTTATTGGACTGTGCAGAACATGCTATCGATTGTGCAGCAAGTTTACACGAACCGAAAGAAAAAAGTCGCAGATGCGAAAGCGTAGCAGTATTATATTAAAGAGGTTACAATGCAAATTTTAGAAATTCAAGCTCTCGGCGAAAAAGAAGCGCTGGAAGAAGCCCAACAGATTCTGGGCACAAGTGCAGATACGATTGAGTTGAGCGTATTACAAAAAAGCAGCGGTGGTTTTTTGGGCTTGGGCCAAAAAACGCTTGGCAGATACCAAATCAACGCCATCCGCGAGAAAACGTCTCTCGCAGTTATCATTCGAGGAGTCATCACGACGCTCTTAGGGCACATGGGTTACTCCGTTACGGTTCAAGATTACCGCGAAGTCGAAGAAGGCAAGATCATGGTGGATTTAGAAAGCCCCTTTGCGGGTTATATTATCGGAAAACATGGCCGCACTCTCGAAGCGTTACAGTTCATGACAAACCTTGTCGTTGAAAAAATTACTCAATCACAGCCAAAAATACTCCTCGACATTGAGAACTACCGCGAACGCCGCGCAGACCACCTGATGGAAATTGCGCGCAAGACGGGCGAGTATGTTGCACGCACCGGAAAGAGCCGTCTCTTAGATCCTCTGAATCCTTACGAGCGCCGTCTCGTCCACATGGCATTGCAAGACAGCGACATTGTCAAAACAGAATCTGAAGGCAACGGCGTCTACAAGCGCGTGCGCGTCTTCCGCATCGCTACGGAAACACCACCGGAACCCGGAAACGAGTTTGTCACAGAAGAAAATATTGGGAATATCCACTTCGAAGCCGGACAAGACCCCGAAGGCGCCGAAGATATTGAATTCAAGAACGAAGATTTCAACCGCTAATTGGATCTGCGCTCCCGCGACAGCGGCAAACCAGCGCGCCGCAGTTGCGCTTATTCGAGCAAGCGGCGTGCGGTCGGATAACCTATCGATTTTTTCGGCAATTCGAGAAAACTTCGAGGCACGAGGACTTTCAAAAGGTGCAGGTTTCAAAGCGCGGCATAGCTATTACGGAGTTCTGAGCGACACCGACGGCACAATCGACGACGTAATTTTTACTGCATACTCTGCGCCACACTCTTATACTGGCGAAGACTCTTTCGAGATTAGTGCGCACGGTAATCCGCTCATCGTTAAACGTATTCTATCCCTTCTTTATACCTTGGGATTTCGTTTAGCGGCCCCCGGAGAATTCACACGCCGCGCCTATCTCCATGGCAAGATGGGAATCAGCGCAGCCGCCGCAGTTTCAGAAATCATCGAGGCCAGAAACCACCTTTCGCTTGCGGCCGCCAAAAGATTGAAGCAAGGCACCTTCCGTACGGAAATCCTGAAATTACGTTCGCTGCTTATGAATGTCTTGGCAGACCTCAATGCGGAGCTCGATTTCATCGACGAAGACATTACGTTTGCAAGCCGCGAACAAAAATTGGCGCTCTTGAAAGAAGTTGAAAACGAAGCTTCAAGCCTCAAAGACGCTGCAGAGCGTTTTGAACAAATCAAAGACGGTATCCGCATTGCAATCGTCGGTCAGCCGAATGCCGGCAAGTCGTCCCTGATGAACAGGCTCTTAGGGCAAAACCGTGCGATAGTGAGTTCTATTGCCGGGACCACACGCGATTTCATCGAAGCAGAGCTCGAAATTCAGGGGATGAATATCCGGCTTTTTGACACCGCCGGGCTGCGCGAGAGTTCACCTGACCCCATCGAACAAATGGGTATCGAGCGCACCCGAGAACTCGTGGGTCAATCCCACTTGTGCTTGCACATCATCGACGCATCGGCTCCCCCGACCGACGCCGACCTGTGGCAGACTCTGGGGCTCCAGACCGAAGCGCGTCGGCTTGTTGTCTTCAACAAAGCCGATATTCGCCACGCCCAAAGGGGCGAATTGCCGCCCGGCGCGAATAGTTACTCCATTTCGGCGACCAGCGGTGCCGGAGTCGACGCTCTTCTGGCGGGTATTGGTGAGGTGATTCAAACCCTCGCCCCCGAAAACGCTCTCCCGTTGGGGGTATGGCAGCGCGAGATCTTAAGTCAAATCGCATCGGGCTGCGTGCTTGCGCAAGACGCTCTCCAAGCAGGCGAATTGCCCGAGGTAGTGACGCATCTGGTGCACCAAGCTGTTGAGGGAATCTCGAAACTCACAGGAGAGGTGACAAGCGAGGATATCTTGGGCCGTATTTTTAGCCGTTTTTGTGTGGGAAAATAGTTAGTCGGGGTGTACTTTGGCTACGCCGCGAATAGTTAGTCGGATTGCCCACCGTGCTGCGAATAGTTAGTCGGATTGTCCACCGTGCTGCGAATAGTTAGTCGGATTGTCCACCGTGCTGCGAATAGTTAGTCGGCGGAGCCCAGCGTTCTAACGCGAATAGTTATTCAAGGAAACGTTCGTTCACCGAAAATTGCAGACCCGATCCGCACATGGGTTGCTCCTTCCTGGATGGCATACCCGAAGTCTCCCGACATCCCCATCGAAAGCCAACCGGCATAGCCTTCAAAAAGCCGCTCCTCCTTCACTTTTTGAGACAACTTGCGGAGGTCCGCAAACGCTTGGCGGATGGCCACCTCTTCTGTCGAATGCTCGGCCATCGTCATGAGTCCCAAAACGCGGAGCGCCTTTTCAGCCGCAATTTTTTCCGCGAGAGAAAAAAAATCTTCGATGGAGACTCCCGATTTTTGCGGCTCTCTGCTGCAGTTGACTTGGATGAGACAGCGCAGTGGTCTCACGCTTGTAAAATGAGAGGCGAGTTTTTGTACGAGCGACTCTCTATCGAGAGTGTGCAAAATTGTCTCTTGCGGCAAGAGTTTTACCTTGTTGGTTTGCAACTGTCCAATGAGGTGCCATTCGATGGATTTATCTAATTGACTCCGCTTTTCTGCGAGCTCGGCAATACGGTTTTCGCCGAAGGCTTTTTGTCCTAAGGCAAAGACTTCTTGCACTTTTTCGGCGGCGTGGGTCTTAGAAACCGCGATGAGGTGGACTTCTTCACGGCGGCGGCCAGTCTTCGCGCAAGCGGCCGCAATCCTTTCTTCGACTTGAGTATAGTTTTCTTGAAGGCTCAAGGTCCGGCAAACCCCGGCGTGGCAACCGTCCCTTCGGTCAAAGTATCTGTCGCAGCCAAATAATCGGAGTGGACATTGGCAGCCGCTGCCGTAAAATTAGTATCGTCGACACTCGTCGTAGCCCACCCGCTCGCACAATCGGTCGAGTGGGTTGCGATTGCAGAAAGGCGCATCGAACGCTTGGGTGCATTTGTGGAACCATTGATGCCTTTGTTATCCCACGCGGGCGAGGTACAGTTCAAGATTGTGTGCGAGTAACTACCCGTGGAACTTTGAAGCCCAAACGAACTTTCGCCTCCATTGGCCAGGTTGATGTTCGATGAGACAAAATCAAATTGCGTGAATGCCTTATCGGTTCTCTTGCCCACGGTGTAGACCCCGCCCGCTGGGATGACCGCACAAGTCGGCAGCGTCAGAGCAGTGGATCCAGAACCCGCACCTAAAATTTTCCACCCTGAAAGACTCACATCGAACGAATTGCTATTATAGATTTCGACAAATTCATCGTCCGACGCGCCTGCTCCCGACAAGTCTTCGCTCCCCATCCACATCACTTCGCTGATGTAGACCGAGTTTGCAGGGACCGTCTGCGCCGCGCGGCACGCTGCGAATGGATCGTACCAAGTGCTGAAGTCGGGGATGTCGTAAACGCTTCCTGCGCGGTCGTAGTGACCTTCGGGAAGCATCTTCACATTGATTTCGATGCGGGGCGAAACTAAATCGGGTTCTATGGGCCGCTTCCACGTACTTGCGTTGAAATCAAATCGATTTTCGGAGTCGGTTGCGGACTTGAGTGCATTGAAATGCACGGCGAAGTAGGCGTAATAGCGGTCCCCGTCTTTTATGGGATGGTTCAAACTATTAAAAAGGTTGTAATCGAGAATATAGGAAGAGGCATACCCTCGCCCATCGGTGGCATAGACTTGCAAAGTGTAAGTCGTGAGGTCTTTATTGAAATAGCGTATAGGGTGCGAGTTCACGCCGCATTCGTATTTGCCATAGTTCGGGCTTCCTGTGAACGTGTTGAGATAGCACTGCCAAACATCGGGGTCGGAAAATCCCGGCGGATCCGAGGGTTTGACAGTCGGATAGTTAAACCCTTGGTCTGCAATGATCATCGGGCGGTATGAATTGAAATCTGCACTGTAACCAAAATAGCCGGGTTCGTTGGTAAATCCCAAAGAGTCTATTTTTTCATTTTTGAAGATGAGCAGGTCTTCGCATTTTTTGCGGTCGGGGGCACTCGTACAACTCAAGCTATAGTCTGTCTTCTTGTAGAAATAAAGCGCAACCATACTCGTTTCAGTAAAACGCGCATCGTCCTTAATTCCACGGTGTGTTAGGTTCGCGACGATTTGGCCTTCGCGCGTCTGCTGCACAGCTCCTTGGTTGGGCGCTTCTTTGCCCGATTCAATCGAGCAGCCGATTAGGCCCAAGAAAGAGAGCATAGAGAAGAGGTAGGCGACTCTCACGCCACAGCTTTATCTACCACTATGGCGTGGCAATTCTTTTTACTGAATTGGGCGCGGGATAAATCAGGTGGGATATTCTCTCGCTTTACAAAAAATTTTGCCTCAAAATCTTCAAAAAATCACGAGCGCCGGCTTTTCCTTTTAGAAAAGCCTCGCATAACGGTTTGCAACCTGCTCGTGATTTTCATAGGTCGTCATCGTAAAAGGCAGCAAAATTTTTCGCCGTGGCCCCACCTGACTTATCCCGCGCCCTATTGAATCTTGGAAATTCGCAGTAGCCCTTCTTCGACACTTTCTCTCTCGGCAAAAGCCGAAAGTCTAAAGAAGCCTTCACCCGCTGGGCCGAACCCGGCACCGGGCGTCCCTACGACACCCGCTTCTTTAAGGAGCAAATCAAAAAATTCCCAACTTTTCATGCCTCTGAGCGTTTTAAGCCAAATATACGGCGCATTCTTGCCGCCATAGACAGTAAATCCCATGCGCAAGAGAGAGGCTTTCATGATGCGTGCGTTTTCGAGGTAGTAGTCGATAACCTCCGCGACTTCTTTTCTGCCTTCCGTCGAATAGACTGCCGCTGCCGCCTTCTGGACAGGGTACGACACCCCGTTAAATTTTGTCGTCTGCCGTCTCGACCAGAGAGGTCGGATGGGGAACTTCTCGCCTTGGGAGTTTCGAGCCTCCAGCTCTTGGGGGACGACGGTAAAAGCGCACCGTGTTCCGGTAAAGCCCGCTGTCTTGGAGAAGCTACGGAATTCCATAGCTACGCTTTTCGCACCGGGGATTTCAAAAATGGAATGGGGGATTTCTACGTCGCGGATGAATGCCTCGTATGCTGCATCATAAAGTAGAATGCAGTCATTTTCTCGAGCATAGTCAACCCACTGCGTAAGATATTCACGCGTCGCAGTCTGCCCTGTGGGGTTATTCGGAAAACACAAGAAAACAAGGTCGAGTTTTTGTTCGGGTATTTTGGGCAGAAAGTGCGACTCTTCGCCGCACGGTAGATAATAGAGTCCATCAAAATAACCGTTCTCTTGTACAGCGCCTGTGCGGCCGCCCATCACGGCGGAATCGACATAGACGGGGTACACGGGGTCGCAGATACCGATTTTATTTTGGTTTCCAAAAATCTCGAGAATATTCCCGGTGTCGCATTTGGAACCGTCGGAGATAAATATATCGTCTGCTGAAATCTGAACGCCTCTGCTTTGGTAATCCCACTGTGCTACGAGCTCGCGCAAGAACGCATACCCTTGCTCGGGGCCATACCCTCGGAAGGTCGCGGCGGTGGCCATCTCTCGCACACCCTCTTCAAAAGCTCGAACGACACTCGCCACCAGCGGCTTTGTGACATCGCCAATCCCCATGCGGATGATTTTCTTGTCGGGATTTTCTCTCGAAAATTTTTCTACCCTGCGTGAAATTTCGGGGAAGAGATACCCCGCTTTGAGTTTCAAATAGTTTTCGTTAATCCATGCCATAACTCCCCCTGGTTTTAGCTCGGTAAAAAATACGTTCCTGTGATGACGCGCTGCGCACCGCCGAGCATCACGATGTGGTTATCGTCTTGCCAACGGATAACGAGGTCCCCCCCGCGCAGTCGGACAGTCGTATCGACCCCTTGCGTGGCATGGCCTTGGAGCGTTGCCGCGACGACCGAAGCGCAAGCCCCCGTGCCGCAAGCCAAGGTCTCCCCACAACCGCGCTCCCACACGCGCATCTCGAGCGTACGCTTATCGGGCATAACTTTGACAAACTCGACGTTCGTGCCTTGTGGAAAGACCGTGCGGTTTTTCTCTACCGCTTCACCCACGGCGCAATAGGAGAAATCAAAGTCCTCGACAAACGTGACCGCGTGCGGATTCCCCATCGATACGAAGGTATAGTCGCGATCGGCTAAACGTGCGCGGCGGTATTCGGTTGGCGAGTGAACGACAGATACGGCCTCGGCATTACCGATGGCCGGCGAAACGAAGGCAGGCTTCCCCATATCAACTTCAACTTGCGCAAGGCCGTCTTTCTCAGAAACAAGCCTCGTACGAATGAGCCCCGCGCCCGTTTCGATGGCAAAGCTTTCCCCGACACCACGGCCTGAAAGAATTTTCTTTTCGTGCACAAAATACGTGAAGCAACGGATGCCGTTACCGCACATCTCGGGTTCGCTCCCGTCTGCGTTAAAAATACGCATACGGGTATCGTGCACCGTCGAGTCTTCGACCAAAATTAAACCATCGGCGCCGATGCCAAAATTTTTATCGCAGATGTTGACTGCAAAATCCGGCGGATTTCTAACCTTACCGTCACGGTTGTCCATGAGGATAAAACTATTCCCCGTGCCATGGAATTTAGAGATTTCAAATTGCATATTTACCACCTTTTGTTCCCCCGTTTTAGACGCGGAACAAATCTTGTAATCGAGAACTACAACAGAATCAAAGATTCGGTCGCGTTATTGAAACCTTAGGGTCTCTTGAAAATATCGCTGGGGTGGTATTAGCGTGCGTGCGCTTGCGGTGTTCTTTTCGACTTGGTTACTCATTTTCTACTCCTTAAAGTTACCAAACTTTGGACGGCTTATTCGGCCGTTCGTTTTCTTATGCGTGCACGTCTTCGAGAGACTATCCCTCTCACTCCGCCTTTTCTGCTTCTTGGCGGAGGATTGAACTGTGCACGGAAAAGTTTTTCCCCGAGGGTGAATCGTCGCGTCAATTTTTTTTCGTTTGTGCGAGTTCTGGCGCGGTCTCTTTAGGCTTTACAGCCGATGCGTTCTCACGTCCAAAGGACTGGAGTGCTCTTCTCGAGGAGGTCCATTGCAAATACCCGCTAAAGAAAAACTCAATCCAAAAGACGATAAAGACCTCCTTGCGTTCGTCTTTGCGCGTTTTATCGAAGGCGAACTCACGGGCCTCTTGGAAGGGAAGGCAATCCTACACGCGCCGTCTCTCCACGAGGCGGATTTCTTGGCTGGGCAAATCCGCGACGAGATTAAGCACGCCCGCATGTACCAAGCGCTCTACCGCAGCTTGGGAATGGGAGACACTCCGCCACGCGCTTCGTGGGTTCTCACAAAAATCATGTCTCCTGTCTCGGGAAGGATGTGGGCGGAGCATTCCTTTCTCGACAAGGCAGTCGGCGAGAGGTGGGTCTATTCGATGATGCAATTCCTCATCCAGGCGGTCGACGACTCGCGCATCGTAAAGTCCTTGAAGCTCATTGCAAAAGACGAAGAAGGACACATTGCGTTTGGTGAAGAGCAGACGAAAGCGTACATAGCAGTCAGTCGCTGGCGGAGGTACTACCTTTGGGGACTCTATTTGCGCGTGGACTGGGCGATGGCACTCGCACACCGGCTCTTGCGGTATCGCTTCAAGAAAAAGGGCTCGATAAAAGCCGTCAAACTTTTGGATTCCTACTTTTCAGACGCACGCCCTCGCAACCGAGCGCATACCGCCAGTCTATTGGGCGTTCCAGAAAAACGCTCCTTATGGCAGCTTGTAGTTTGTCAGGCTGTCTTTACTTGGCGTTCTTTTTGGAGCTGGATTTTGTGAGTCGCATTACGCGAGTAAATCCGGCGGATTAAGTAATGCCTGGTGCACGTCAGCGAGGGCGAGATCCTTTCCCCAAAATAGTGCACGCGCGTTGTGCGTATTCACCTGAAGCGGTGGCTTACCTTTCATGGCCTTGTCGAGGTAGGTCTTCAGATAGTCGCGGAATCCTTCGGGTGTGACAATGTTTTTCGCCGCATAATCTTTCTTAACCGCTGCCCAAAGCGACTTCTGAAAGTAATCCCACACGCGTTCGATTTTATGGAGCGAATCCCAATCGACGCCCCAATAGTCGGCAATATGACGGTAGCTCGTTTCGACACGCTGGCGCTGCGTTTCCGTGCCGTCGAGCATATACCCAGCAAGGTTGGACCCAAATTGATTGTAGAGCACGGTGCAAAAGGTTGTATCCCATAAGGTGGCGAGTTGAGCGATTTCGGAGCGCGCAACCATGAGATATTCAAGTTCGGTAATGCTCGTCGCTTCTGCCATCGATTTTTTGACAGCATCGAAATACGCTTCGCTTGCAGGCAGCGAGAGGCCCGCGCCACCGGTAAAGTGTTCAGTTTCTTTTATCAGCTTTTGCGCACGCCCAAATTCCGCGATTATCTGGATGCGTGAAATATCGACGAGTAGTTGCTCTTCGGCAAGCCGGCGCATGAAGACAAGCGGTGAATCGCATTCTTTTTCGATCTGAAAAATGCGCTCGTAAATCTTCCCCGTGGGCCCCGCCTTGATCTCCGGTAAAATTGCATCATACGCAGCGTGGTAACCTGCGGCTGCCTGCGCAACCGTAGGTTCGCCGCTCGCTCCCTCTGTGCCATGGGCGGGCGCCATCGCGGCTTCGGTCATAAGATTCGTCAGCTTGCCGTATAACTTCTGTTCGCTGGCGGCGGCGTGAAAAGCACCAAAGTCGCCGCACTTTTCGGCCAACGCTTCGAAATCCGCGAAGCACGCGAGGAGCTCTTTCACCTTGGGATGATCCATCCCCAATTTCTTTACGTAGTTGTCTATGCCCGACTTATAACTATCGAGCATGCCTCGGCTACCTTCGTCCATGATTACTCCTTCGCCTTGGCGAACACTTCGCCGAGTCGTTGCATTCGCGTAGCATCCAAACAGACGACGTACGAATAAGGTACTGTCTGGTAGGATTGCCACTGAAATGTCGGATCGATTCTTAAGAGGTCGGTATAGGTCGATAAGAGGCCCGTGAGGATTCCATTTTTTTCGGGCCCATCCGACTCGTTCATGTAGGCGAACACGCACTGTATGAGCGTCGCTGCCAAGCCCAGCTTCTCGTAACCCTTCGCTTCACCTTTGGCAGCTTCGCTCTGCGCCGTGCTCATCATGTTGACGAGGTCGCCATGATTTTTCGCTGCAACCGCTGTGTCGTAGCGCAGCTTCGCCGCCGCGAGTTTGTCGGGAATTTGCAGTTTGTGATAAAGGCGCATGAGGTTGAAGTATTTATCGACCTGCTCGGCGCGCGCAATCGCAAACATCGAGGCGAGCGGCCCGAGTTTTTGTCGGTAATCCTCGGGGCTTGTCGAACTCGCCACAATACTCAGGTATTGATTGTATGTCTTAACCTGTTCGGTGTGAAGATGCGGCGTTTTCTGGCACTCTTTGAGGCGTGCCTCGAAGTATTTACGCGATTCGGCGAGAACGTCAATCATGGGTTATTCTTGGCTGGCGATGGCGTACGTCAACGGTGATAATTCGGGTTTAGTCTCAGAACTCACATGCGCGAGTTTTAGGACTAAACTCATAATTCACTCAATTTTGCATAACGGTTTACGCTCCATGCGGCGCGTTGTGCCTGTCGCGTTGTGCATCGTATTCTTTCTTTACTTACACGCACCGCTTGCCGGTTAGCCTCGCTTATCCTCGACACGAGAGAAAACCACCGCGTTGCAAAGCTTAGCGCGGCCTTTTTTTCTCTCTTTCTTGTTTTCATGCTTTCGCTCATTCTGCTCAGTCAAGCATGGCGGGCATTCCGTTTGGATGAATACAGGCCTTCTGTGCCCAGTGAACTCTTTGACCGTAAAGGCCGACTCATCACAACGTTTTTTCAAGATCAACGCATTCTCGTCAAAGAGCAAGACATCCCATTGGAGCTCAAGCAGGCATTCATTGCGATGGAAGACAACCATTTCTACGAGCATTTTGGCCTTTCTCCTCAGGGAATACTCCGCGCCTTTCTTATCAACTTGCAGGCGGGCCAAGTCAAGCAGGGGGGATCGACAATTACGCAGCAGTTGGCGAAAGTTGTCTTAACCGATCAAAAGCGCACGTTTACGCGTAAGGCGAAAGAGGCGGCTCTGGCACTTATTATCGACGCGCTCTATAAGAAAGACCGCATCTTGTATCTTTATTGCAATCAAATCTATTTTGGCCATGGGACTTACGGAGTCGAGGCGGCCACGCAGTTCTACTTCGACTCCACCGTCAAAAAAATCACCGTTGCGCAGGCTGCCATTTTGGCGACCTTACCGAGTTCTCCCAACCGGTATTCGCCTCTAAAGAACCCGAGGCTCTCGCATGTGCGCATGCAGCATGCCCTTATGAAAATGGTCGACTTGGGATTCATTACGATCGTACAAGCGCAAAAAGCCGACGAAGAAGCACGGATGTACTATTCCACTCTGAACATTGCGCCGAGCGAGACGGCGTTTGGCCGCCGCGTTGACCATGCGCCGTATTTTTCTGAATACGTAAGGCCCATCCTCGAAAAAGAATTCGGCAAAGATGCTCTTTACAATGAAGGATTAAAAATTCATTCGGGGTTGGACTTAGACCATCAAGACGCCGCACAAAGCGCTCTGTGGCGGGGGTTGCGCGCACAAAATAATATTTCGCGCAATTATTTCTTCTCCAAGCAACTCGAACTCTCGAAGCAATACGCCCCACTCCTCACCTTAGCGCAATTCGCGATGAATCTCCCGACGCTCGACCCTGAGAAGCGCTACTCTCAATACGAGATGCACATGGAATTTTTCGACGACTTTATCGATCCTTTAGAACTCGTCAACTTGGGCTTTGGAGGTAACGAGGTGCTCGATAACTTCCTCGTTTCCGTGCGGGTCGATAATCCTTTTGCGAACCGGTATCTCGCAGTGCAAGGCGCGCTCGTTGAAATAGATAATGCAACGGGCGAAGTCACAGCCGTCGTCGGTGGACTTCCCTTTAACACCCGAAACCAAATCAACAGGGCTTTGCAGATGCAACGTCAACCGGGGTCGTCGTTCAAGCCGCTTCTTTATGCCGCCGCGCTCGAGACCAAAAAAGTGACTGCCGCGACACAGTTTCCCGACTCGCCGATTGTCTCCATAGACGAGCAAGGCGATTTATGGATGCCAGAAAACTACAGTGCAGGCTTTCGGGGATTTATCACCCTCAGAGACGCACTGCGTTTTTCTGTGAACACAGTCAGCGTCGTCTTGGCGCGTGAAGTCGGTTTGGGCAATGTCATTCCCACGCTTGCAAAAGAACTCTATGTCACGCCGAATCAAATACCGTACAATCTTTCTATTGCACTCGGCACATACGAAGTTTCTCCTTTGGGGATGGCGCGCGCGTTCTCGCATTTTGCACGCGGCGGCGAAAGTATCGAACCCGTGCTTCTCACAAAAGTTTTCGACCGTAACAAGAAACTACTCAAAGACTTCACTCCGAAGCAAAAACGCGAGCAGATAATTAGCGCGGGGTCTGCGACGATTGTGCGCTCTCTCTTAGAGACGGCGGTCAACAAAGGCACAGGCCGCTCAGTGCGTTCTGCGGGCTACGGTGGCTACGCGGCTGGAAAGACCGGCACAACAAACAGCTACCGCGATGCGTGGTTCGTCGGTTTTAATAAGCGCTATACTTCCGCTGTCTGGGTGGGTTATGACAGACCGAGTATTTCTTTAGGGCCTGGTCAAACAGCGGCTTCGGTAGCCGCCCCCATCTGGGCGCACTTTCAAAACAAGGTGAGCTCCACCATTCAACACGAAGATGCGTATCTCAAAGGCGGCGGCGTAACAAAAGTTCTTTATTGCACGACGACAAACCAGCCCGCGCAAGAGAGTTGTGCCGAACCTTATACCGAACTTTTTCTTGAAGGCACAGGCCCCGAAACCGGTAACAAAATGGACTTGCGGGAAAATCAAGAGCTCATGCCGCAAACGCCTATTGCGCCGACAAAGCCGACAGTCCACACGAAAGATTTTTACGAGGGAGAAGACGAGTGAGTCTCGCTACAAAATACAGACCACAAGATTTCAACGAACTCGTGGGCCAACTCGCGGCCGCGCAAAGCCTCAAGAACGCTCTCGATTACAAAAAGATTGGGCATGCATACCTTTTCCACGGGGCGCGCGGCGTCGGAAAAACGACAATGGCGCGCATTCTCGCGAAATCGCTGAACTGCGTAAACGGCCCTACGTCCACCGTGTGCAACACCTGCGAAAACTGCATCGCGATTGCAGAAGGCCGCTCGATGGATGTACTCGAAATCGACGCGGCATCCAACCGTGGCATCGACAATGTCCGGGAGCTTCGAGCGCAGGTCGTCTTCGCACCGATGCAGTCGCGCTACAAAGTCTATATCATCGACGAAGTTCACATGCTCACCAACGAATCTTTCAACGCTCTCTTGAAGACGTTGGAGGAGCCGCCGAACCATGTCGTATTTATTTTGGCAACGACAGAAATCCACAAGATACCGGAAACAATTACCTCGCGCTGCCAGGTGTATGCGTTCAAGAAATTCAACGCGAAAGAAATTGCCGAGCGGCTGCAACAGATTTTAGAAAAAGAAGGCATACCATACGAGAACGAGGCATTGCTCCCTATTGCAGAACGCGGCGAGGGTTCGCTTCGAGACGCTATATCGCTTTTAGACCAGACACTGGCGTTTTCAGGCGGTAACGCTTTGACGCTGCGTGAAGTCCGCGAAGGGCTTGACTTGCTGCCCTCCGAGACGTATCTCAAGTTTGTTCAAGCGCTCAATGCAGGCGACTTGCATGCGCTTCTAAACACGGTGCACGAAATTACGCAAGCGGGCGGTAACCTCCGCATCTTCTTGCGCGATCTCTTAACCTACCTACGCGCACTTGTGCTGGTGAGCGAAAGCATCGAAGTCTTTTCGCTTTCTAAATCAGAAAGCGCTGCAATGGCAGAGCTTGCAAAACACTGGGACCGCCATGCGCTCATCCGCATTTTCCAACATCTTTTCAAGTTGAACCAAGATTTTTCACAAATGCTCTCTGCCAAAAGCAGCGAACTCAGGATTCTCTTGGAAATCCAACTTGTCGACTTAGTAGAAAAGCTCAAAGAGCCGTCGGTCAGTGCGCTCGTCTCAAAGATTGAACGCCTACAATCGGCCATTGAAAGCGGCAAAGCGTACGACGATAGAGAGCAGAGCATGGGCAGTCCACCTGCGAAACCGGCTGCTATCCCGAGCGCCCTCCCCCCGTCTCAGGCTCCAGAGACAAAAAGTTCCGACTCGGCGGCGGATGCGAGCGAGATAATCCAAAAGGCTTTCTTGGCTGAAGAGGTGACACTGCCGCCTGAATCGAAGCCCTTGTTCGAGTAATCGGCGGCGTACTGGCCCCGCCCCCTCTCTCAGAACACATATTCTTATTGTCTGTACATTCGCCCGCTATCCCATGCCGCATGGTTTCATGGCAGCAATCCCTCCGACGAATTTTTCTTGTTCTACTGGCCTTTGCGCTCATGGCACAAGCCGCGTGCCGTTCGCAAGCGTCTGATTTAGAACTTGGCCATGACTTGAAATTCATAGCCGCGTTTTCATCCGATTCGCTCATTGCCTCTGAAAGCGAAGTGCGCTTCTTACAGACTTTTCAATCGCGCTACCGTTCGCGTATCGTTCTCTTGCGGCCCGTCACAGGACAAGCCTACTTGCCTCAACTCAAGAGTAAAGCCTCACTCTTTGCGCTCATCCGAATTAGCACCGACCGCGAGGCGCGCATCATCGCGCGCGAAATAGAACGTTCGCTCCCACAAGGCGCGCTCCTTTCTCTTTATCCTGTGGCGCAGTTCACACAAGCGCAAGACAACATGGCAGGTCAGATTTTTTATCTCTCTTTTGAGAAGCGTAAAGACTCTTTTAACCATCTTACCGGAGCTCAAAAGACCGAACTTGCAAAAAAAGAAAGCGACGAAATCCTGCGTGACCGTAACTTGCTCTCTTATTTTGCCGCGTTTCTCCTGAGTGATACACCTTATCAAACGCTTCACCTCATGGGTTATTCCGGAATCGCCGAAACGCAATACCAGACCTTAGACGGCCAGTTTTATCGTGCGCTCAAGAAATACGAAGCGGCAGACACTGCCCTTGTCGAAAAAATACGCTAACATGATTTACCGCGCGTCTTAGAGGTCGATGCTGGCCAATGTCTCAAATTCCGGCCGAGCTAAAATATAGCAAAGAACACGAATGGGTAAAGATTTCTGACAGCGTCTTACGCGTCGGAATTACCGACTATGCGCAAAACGCTTTGGGCGATGTCGTTTATATCGACTTCCCGAAGGCAGACTCTCAAATCGACAAAGGCGCCGTTGCTGGCACCATCGAATCGGTCAAAGCGGTCTCTGAAATTTACCAGCCCGTTTCAGGAAAGATTGCTGCGCTGAACACCGACCTCGGCAAGAATCCTGCGTTCGTCAACACGGCCCCTTATGACCAAGGGTGGCTCTACGAAGTTTCCGGCTATTCTCAAAGCGACTTGAGCTCACTCCTCACTGCCACCGAATACGAAGCGTATCTAAAAACTCTGGGCTAGACTATGGCATACCTCATTCATTCGAAAGAGGCGCGTGAAGAGATTCTGCGTACCTTAGGCGTTCCCGACGAAGCGGCGCTCTTTAGCCATATCCCGGCGTCGCTCCATAAGAAAACGTCGGCGCCGCTCGAAAAAGGTCTCGATGAGTTTGAGCTCTTGCGTCACTTTGAAAGTTTGCTTGCTGAAAGTGGGGCCTTACTCAAGGACCACGCTTGTGGTTATGGCCTTTACAGACACCGTATCTCTCTTGCCGTCGACCACTTGGCGAGCCAGCGCGAGTTCGTGACAAGCTATACTCCGTACCAAGCGGAGGTCGCGCAAGGCACACTCCAAGCGCTTTTTGAATACCAATCGCTCTTAGGCATACTGACGGGTTTGCCTGTTACGAACGCTTCGCTCTACGACGGCTCGACCTCGCTCGTCGAAGCGGTGCGCATGGCGATGCGGCAAAAGAGATTAACCAAGCCCACCGTCTATTTTTCCTCAGGTGTCAATCCACGCTACGAAGAGACATTCAAGACCTATTTTAGAGCTCCCCAAGAGGGCCTTTCTCTCACGCTCACCCGCCTGCCCTCTAACAAAGAGACGGGTTCGACCGAATGGCCGCGCGAAGCTGCCGATATTGTTGTCGTTCAAAATCCGCATTACTTAGGCGTCGCAGAACCGCTCGTCGATTTGAAAGAACTCTACCCGAACTCAGCCGTGGTGTATCTCACAACCGAGGCGCTTTCTTTAACCGTTCTAGAGAAACCCACCGACTGGGGTGCGGAGATTGTCTGCGGGGAAGCGCAGAGTTTAGGAATGCCGGTGAGTTATTCCGGGCCCGGTTTGGGATTTCTCGCCACAACGAATGAGTACATGCGCAATATGCCGGGCCGGCTTGTCGGCAAGACCGTAGCAAAAGGCGATGATGGAAATCCGACAGACGCGTATGTAATTACCCTTGCGACACGCGAGCAGCATATCAGACGCGAGAAGGCGACGAGTAACATTTGCAGCAACCAAACTCTGATGGCTGTTCGCGCCGCCATTTTCATGGCAAGCCTCGGTTGGGGAGGCATGCAAAGCCTTCTTGCGCTCTCGATGGAAAAGGCGCTACGGTTTCAAACCGCGCTCTTACGCCAGAATAGCGCGGCGGTTGTTCTCACAAAGGGCTCGCTCTTCCACGAGGTGTACTGGCAAAGTGAAAACCTCTCTGCCGTAATTCAAGCCTGCGTCAAAGAAGGTTTTTACCCCGGTGTCCAGATTTCAGAAAAAACCATGCTTTCCTATTTTCACGACGACTTCTCAGACGAAAACCAAGACAAGCTCTTGTCTATTTTGAAAAAGAACTGAACGATAAAGTCGATTTAAGGGGCTGTCTAATACGTCGGTCGCCAAGTGTTTTTGCGCCGGTGGCTGCGACGCGCTTCGGGTCTCCGTCTTCGGAGTGTTTTTGCGCTTGGTTTCGATACAAAAAATGCCCGTCTTACGGGCATTTTTCACTCAACCGGCGCGCGGAGTGTATCGAAGTGGCCTTCTTAGACAAGCTCCGGAATCAACTCTTTTGAGCTCTTACTTCGCGTCGACTGGCGCAATAGAGATTGTGCCGTTTGGATTGAAAATGACGCGCTTGTTTTTTGAAGGCAAGGTAACTTCCTGTGCGGCATTTTTGTCGACATCGTACAAGACGTTGCCGCGCACTTCCTTGCCGTCTTTGTCAAAAACTTTCACTGCTTCGGGCTTGCCATCTTTGAACGTGACGGTTTTCGTTTTATTCCCGTTAGCATCGTTGAAATATTCGACCGACTGTACTTTGCTCTCTTTGTAAGAGGCAACGCGCTCGTGGATACCGTTTTGATTCACATCGAACGAGGCTTTTGCTTCTTTGTCGCTCAAAACATCGTACCGACCAATCACTTTTCCATTGGAATCTTTGAGTTGCTGGCTTTTATCGGAGGTGCCGCAGTTCAAGGTAAGCGCCGCGCATGCGGCAATCATCAGGGTGGTTTGTAATTTTGACATAGTGTATGTTCTCTCTTCCTTTTATATCGTCAAGTCTAATACCCAAGTTAAGGGTAGTACGCTTTCCTTAACTCCACGACAACCATGTCGCCCCAGAGAAAATAGCGTGCGAGTGTATCTGCAATACGCTTTATCAGCTTGTACCCCCAAGAAGCATTTTCACGGGTGGTGAATCCCGATCCATAGCTAAAAGAGCGCACGATGGATAGACCCGAGCTCTTAGCCAACCGGGTGAGAGATTTCTTATTGAAATAATATACATGCTCGGGCACGTTCAAATAGCGCCAATCAACTCCACGAATCTTTGCAAAGAGGCCTGTATTGCAGGTGCTCAGATAAATCCTCCCTTCGGGTAGAAGCAGTTCGGCCATTTTGGCCAAAAAAAGCCGAGCGTTGGGGAGATGCTCGAGGGTCGCCCAATGGGTAATCAGAGAGAATTTTTTCTCGCCAAAATCAAATGGAAGAAAATCCGCCGCAATGAGATTGAGCCCTCGTGCACGGCCCCGGTCGACCATCTCTTCTGCGATGTCGATGCCTTCTGTCTCCCATCCCCGCGCCGCGAAATAACCAACGGCATGCCCTGCCGCACACCCGACTTCGAGAAGGCTCTTTTCGTGAAGCGCGAGCTCCCACTTAAAGAAATTCAAATCAGTTAGATTTTTTTGGAGGGTTTGAACAACCGACGCTTCAACCTTTTTCGAGGTATAATCGGAATACCCCCGATCGCTGCGCGCTTTGAAATAGTTACTCTGGTAGAGCGAAAAGAGCTCCGCATCTTTCGGCAGAGGATGAAGATGCCAGAGCGTGCACCGAGTGCAACGGTAAACCGAAAAGACCTTCCCATCGGCGCCCTTTTTTTCGAGATGCGGCTTGGACGCGCCTTGGCAAAGTGGACAGTGGACCTCTTGCGCAAGGTAGTGCGTCATATTTTCTTCACACTCTGGAGTTTGCGCGAGATTTCATAAAGCGCAATCGCGAGCGCGCTTTGTGCATTGAGCGATTCGACTGCGCCGCTTATGGGAATTCTCAAGCCACGCGTCCTGCCGACAGAACGGAAGCCAAAACCTTCCGCTCCAGTCAGAAGCAAGACAGGAGTTTGGAAATCCACCGTTTCGATATCGTCGCCTGAAGCGTCGAGCCGGTAAATCTCTCGGTCCATTTTGACTAAGTCGTTCATAGTCGGCCCCGACAAAAGCTCTACCGCAAAAAGCGCATTCGCCGCAGCACGCACGGCTTTCGGCAAGAAAGGCGACGCGGCTTCTTTCAGAAGCACCACGCGTTCTGCGCCAAAAGCCGCGGCCGAGCGGATCGCGGCACCGACATTCCCCGGATCTTGGAAAGGGATGAAGAGCGTTACTCCCTTCCCCCTATCTCCCTGCCACGCTTTGACAAGAGGCATTTTCATAAGCGCCAACGGCACCTTCGTGCCCAGCGTATCGACTTCGCGAAAAAGCGCGGGTGCTAAGACAACGGCCTTTGAAACATTTGCCGGAAGAGCATACCCGTCGGGAGCGACGATTGTTTCAATTTCTTGCCCCAAGGCTTTGGACTCAAGAATTTCGTCCACAAGTTTTGCGCCACTCACCAAGAATTTTTTCTCTTTAGAAATACCACGTGCGTCGTTTAATCCCACGAGCGTCTTGAAGAGAGGGTTTGCCCGCGAGGTGATTTGCAGTAACTTAGGATTCGCACTTTGTTTGCTCGCGGCATTCATATTTGAATGGCTACGGATAGACTCGCGCTGCCGCGAGAAGAGGAGAAGCTGGCGTTTATTTTGCGTGTTGCCCAATCGGTAGCTAAAAGTTTTCTCATGGCAAAAATCGGTCAGCTCTTCGAGCGCTTGCTGAATTTCTTCATCCCCCTTGGGACCCTTGAGGAGCAAAACTTTTCCACCGGCGGGTAAGAAAGGTTGCACACGGTAGAGCGTATCGCGTGCGCTTTCTAAAGCGCGTGTCACAACCCCTTGAACCTCAAGCGGGAACTGCGGCCCGATGCGGTGAGGATAGACGGTCACGCCGGTGAGTTTCAATTCATCAATCACCGCCTGCAAAAAGCGCGTGCGCTTAGGACGTACTTCACCCAGAACAACTTCGGTTTCGGGAGAGAGAATTTTGAGCACAAGCCCAGGAAAACCGGCGCCACTCCCGATATCTAAGAGTGGAGAAGGAAGTTTTAGAAAACGTAGCGGAAGCGCAGAGTCTAAGTAATGCTTGAGAGCGATATCGTCTGCATTTGTGAGCCGCGTCAAGTCTGCGTTGTCTTCGCTCTGGACCATCATGCGCCAATGCACGAGGAGCATCCAGACTTTGTCGGCATCGACACCGGGGATATCTTCGAGTAATTTTTCGAGTGCCGAACGCGAATATATTTTTTCGGCCTTATGCTTCTTTTCCATTTGCGCTTTTTGTGTGCTCTCTCTTCTTGCCTTTGACCTATGGTTGACTTGGCTGAAATCCTTGCGGCAAAAGATGCGTTTGCGCTCAGCCGCATATCAAAAACCATCCGCTCTGGCCGTGGGATTTACCCCGTTCTGAAACCTCTTTTAGTTTATGAAGATAACCACCTCTTAACGGTATTCAAGCCCCCCGGATGGCTTTCTCAACCAGACGCAACGAACGATCTTTCTGTCAACGAAATCTTTGCCGCATACCTCAAAGAAAAGTACGAAAAACCGGGAAAGGTGTTTTGTGCCGCAGTCCACAGACTCGATAGGCCCGCGTCGGGGTTCATGGTCTTAGCGCGCACCTCGAAAGCGGCGGCGAGACTTTCTGAAGAAATACGCACGCAGGCATTTCTTAAGCGCTATTTCGTGCTCACCCAAAAGCCTCTCTTAGCGATGGGGCGCATTTCCAAAAAAATTACCTTAATGGCAGACATGCAGAAAATTGGCCGCATCGCAAAACGTGCGACGGGGAGAGCCGCTCCACTCGGTAATGAGGGTGCGGGCGGAAAGTATTACGTTCTGACTGCCGAACTCAAACACCAGGATAAGACTTGCTTTGGGTATAGCGTCACCATCGAGGGGGGGAAATTCCACCAAATCCGCGCCCTCTTCGCAGCGTACAACGCGCCTATTTGGGGGGATGTCAAGTATGGCGGACCGGCGCTGCCGAAATTCCGCGACCGTATTGCGCTCGTTTGCAACCATCTTCTTTTCAACCACCCGACGCAAGAGAAGAAGTTGCTCTTTTATCTACCAGAACCCGACCTTGCGCGTTTACCGCAGTACTTTATTTGACGGCGTGTCGATAACTCGCAACCTAAAATGCGTGTGTAGGCTTTGGCGCACCTCTCTTCTTTTTCTTATTTGCGCACCGACTCTCGTTGCACAAAATAAATCTACGCCGTCGGTTGAAATCGTCCGCGCTTCAGAAGCCGAATATGTCACCGTCGGCGAAGGCAACGAAGGGGTCTTCATTCTGCGTGGCGGAATCATCGTCCGTTCTGGTCAATCGATCCTACGCGCGGAAACCGTCAAAATCAACACCAAGACCGGCGAGATCTTCGGCGAAGGCAAAGTTTCTTTTGAAGCCGAAGGTAGGCGCCTCACAGGCGGTAAATTCTACTACGATAATAAACACCGCGCGGGAGTGGTTTACGACTCTAAAGCAGTCGCAAAGCCTTTCTTTCTCGAAGGGAGCGTCATCAAGCAAGTTGAGTCCGAGCGATATATCGCGCGCGACGCTTTCTTTACGAGCTGCGATGAGAAGTACCCACACTACTACTTCAAAGCAAAAAAGCTGTGGCTCTATAAAAATAATGAAATCGCGGCGATGTCTGCTATCTATTATGTAGGACAGACTCCCGTTTTCTATTGGCCGCTCCTTCTGCAATCGAAGACCGGGACGGGGATTATTTCCCAATATGGGAATAACGTCACGAAGGGCAATTTCTTACAAAATACGTATAATTTTTCAAACCCCTTTGCAATCGATAGCTATTGGCAGCCCGATTCGGGAAAACTCATGTTCGATTGGTATGAAAAGACAGGGTATTTATTAGGCACGAGACTCAATCGCACGAGTCGCGACCTGCAATATAATTTTGAAACGTCTATTGCAAATTTCAAAGCCAGACGTACAATGAACGACGCAAACGGCGCGACAGTTGTCACAAACCAGGTTTTGCAGCTCGATGGAACGTATGGCCCGACAGAATATTTCTGGTATAAAATACGCGCCGACGCAAAGGGAGTACTCCACCGCTCGGCAAAAGACGACACTGTCACCTCTGCATTCGTAAAATTCGAACACAACAAGCACCGTAACTTCGACTTGGAGTTTGATCAACGCCACGAACCCGATTTGACGCTCAGCGCGATATATAGGCCGCGTTTCGCTCAGAGCACACTCCAAACCAACCTCTTAAACTGGGAAACAGGAATCACGCACACGAGCAAGAACACACAAATTTCTTTGCGGGCTCAACGCCAACTCCTGTGGTATTTCGCATCGCCTGAAACGAACTCGCGTTACTCTCCGGTCTACGATCTCACCCCTGAGTTTAAGCTTTCGCACCGAACATACTTTGCACGCGGCACAGACGGCCCCTTCAAAGGAATCATGAACCGTGTCGGTTTGGAATCCCGGTATAGCCGTTATTACCGCGACATCGAACAAACGCCCGTCAAAGCCTATCTCTATAACGATGCTTTCGATCAGGTGAATTTTTATTTCACTTTTGCTCCGTGGCTTAACCTTATTCCATCGGCGGGCGTTGGGCTTTTGTATAATTATACCGATCAGGCGGATGCACTCCTCAAACGCGAGATGGCGCGACAGACTTATGCATATCTTTTCACACACAATACTCTGCGTGTCGGCTACCCATTTCTCTATGCACAGGGATTGTATCTGAGACGCTACTCTGTTTTCGACCAAGGCGAAGACTTGACATTCCACCATGACAGAGTGCATTCTGTCACGGCGTCTTTAGTTTCAGACTTAAACCCTTATGCCACACTTTCGGTCAACGCGACCCGCGACTTGCGCACATACCCTAATCCGCTCAAAGAGCAGGAAAAATGGTCCGACGCAACACTACGCGCACAAGTCGACTATGACATCATCCGAGGGTTTACATCGAACCTCTATGGCTTGAACCAGCGTAAGTATAACCACTTCAACGCTGTGGGATTTCTCAATAATTCCGCGTACTCGATTCAATACGACACAATGAACACCAACGACTTCCAATTTTACTATAAACTGGGTGGCTTCAAGCTGCCTCTCTTTAACGAACTCACGCTTTTGAAACTCACAGCTACGTATAGACATAATTTCATCAATGTCGCAGAATCCAATCTGCGCATGGGCATCGAGACCGATATTCGTCTGCACGACTACTGGCGCATTCAACTGGCGCTCAACTCGATTGCAGATCAATTCGAGAGATACCAAACCCAGAACCCGACGCATGCCCCCTTCTTCGACGACCTCGTAA
The DNA here is from genome assembly GCA_963205035.1 of Spirochaetota bacterium. Taxonomy (GTDB): domain Bacteria; phylum Spirochaetota; class Leptospiria; order Turneriellales; family Turneriellaceae; genus Turneriella. The sequence continues at coordinate 4,892 of CAUJII010000004.1, read as the reverse complement.
AATCTCTCAACCCATTCGACCCGACACGCAGCAACCGGATACTCAACATGGAGAGTTTTTTTGCGAGCATCGAACACGACGTGCATAAATGGGTCCTGAGGTTAACATTTTCTTCCAAACGCCGCACGATATATACGGGGAGCTATATGCGCGACCGCGTGAGTTTTCTCGAACAGACGGTCTATTTGAGCTTTACGCTCAAAGACTTGGGTGGCGCAGGGCTGCCTTATACCGAAGTTTACCGCTACAACCCGATGGATACCGGTGTCCAGAAATAGTTAGTCGGGATTTGAGTTCAGGCGCGCCCCTCGCGAGTTAGGGCATAAAACTCGCCTAAACTCTCGCCAAGACTTCTTTTTGAAGCCCTCAATCGACTTCTAAGCTAAAATCGGGCGGAATCACCACATTCGTGATCGCCCCGAGACTCACAAAATCGACTCCCGTCCCCTCGAGGCGGCTCAGGTTTTCGAGATTAAATCCCCCCGAGGCTTCGGCTGTAATAGTTACTCGCTTTTCGACGTTCACTTGGCGGATGATCTCCATTGCGCGCCGCATCGTTTGGCTTTCCATATTATCGAGCAAGACCATCTCGGGGAGCATCGAAAGAGCCTCTTTGAGCTGCTCCAAAGTATCGACCTCGACCTCAAGCGGTGTTCGCGGTGCATACGCCCTGAACGCTTCAATCGCTGCCTTGACCGAGCCTGCCTGCGCGATATGGTTATCTTTGATAAGTCCCATCTGCGCTAAGTCGTGCCGGTGGTTATACCCTCCGCCTTGAATGACAGAGTATTTCGAGAGAGAGCGTAGAAGTGGAATCGTTTTTCGCGTATCGAGAACTTTGACGCCATAGCGTGCTGCAGCGCGGACTACACTCTGCGTGCGGGTTGCAATCGAACTCATAAAGGCTAAAAAATTGAGTGCCACCCTCTCGGCTCGCAGAACGGCGCGGATATCGCCCTCAAAACGCAGCACGGTTTGCCCCGGAGTCAACTTCTCGCCGTCTTTGGCTTCGAGCGTTATTTTCATCGCCTTGTCAAAGTAGCGGAAGGTCTCCTCTGCCACGCTCACACCGCAGACGACACAATCCTCTTTGACGAATATACGTCCCTTTGCATTCGATGCCTCGGTAAAGATGCCGAGCGTTGTGACATCGTGTTCTGCCTTGTCTTCTAACAAAGCATTTTCAACCGCGCGCTGAATGTCTGCACGTGTAAGGTGGGATTGATTCGACGCATAAAAAGGCACTCTTTGGTGTGGGTCTTGCTGCACGGTAAAGACTTTAGAGCCTGTGCGGGAACTCATTGGTACAATTTCGCATCGTTAGCACGAGTTCCCGCACAGACTCGTTAGAGGGCACCTTCTCCTTTCGATTGCAAAAAAGTGTCGAGCCTCGCTTTTAAGCGCGCTACGGGTTTTAGACGCAAGACTTCTCCCTTGCGCCATTTCCAATATTGTGCGAGAGTAATCGCAATATAAATTGCAGCTCCGAGCGAACGGGTAAATCCCACAAAGAACGGAGTGCTATCGAAGAAGAGCGAATCGAGAGTTTGGATTACCGTGAGATAGGCCATGTAGAGCACAAAATAGACGAACGATTGGAACGCCACTTCAAAGCCCGCCTCTTTGGGGTCAAAGCGGTAAAGTCCCCAGATAAAACCGACGAGGGTCGGGCCCGCGATGAGGAACTTCTCAATCGCCGGCCAGAATTTTGTTTGCCAAGCACTGACCGCAGGGGATGTCTCGATGCGCTGGTACAGATTTATGAAAGTTTGTCTCACAGCACTACTTCACGAGATAAACAGCGTCGCCCTTTTTGACTCCACTCTTTGCCGCGCTTGCCTTAATCTTGCTGTGCATTGTACGCGTCACTTTTGCACCGACATCGCCAGACGCAGTTTGGATGCGCAATTTAGAACCTTTCCTCGCTTTTCGTATTTCTTTTCCGGTGATTTCGAGATTTTTTCCGTTCACGCTATAAACCGTACCGATGAGCTTTTCTTCACGCGCCGCTTTTCCGCTGAGGAGAGCAATCGTGCGCTTATATTGGTCTTGCTTGTAATCGGGATATTGTAAATGCCGCTCGTTCGCAAAGTCGAGCGCAATTTTGTTACTCTGCGTCTTGGCTGTTTTGTCAGCCCTTGCTTTGAGAAGAATCTTGACCGTCGAATCATTCCCCTGCTGCGCGGCCAGCATGAGCGCAGACACTCCGCTCGAATCGGCGTCGTTTACATTAATCCCCTTGGTCAAGAGATATTTAACGACAGCGTCTCTGCCATGGAAAGATGCCCGCATGAGGAGTGTGCGTCCCATGCGCGTCGTCGCGCGGAGGTCTGCTTTTTTAGACGCTAAATACTTGAGCACTGCCAAATGCCCATTATCCGCCGCGCCCATTGCGGCCGTCCAACCGCCCGAGGAACTCATATTCACATCGGCGCCGTTTTCCACGAGCGCCTTGACGACCTTGATGTCGCCTCCCGTCGCGGCAACACCCAGAATCGAGCCCAGATACGTGCGGTAATTGGGATTAGCCCCCGCTTTAATTGCCGCTTTGACTGCGGTAGGGCTATGCGTACGAACCGCTTCCTGGAGCATATCGTTTGGGTCTTGAGCCTGCGCCGAGAGCGAACTCGACAAAAGAATTAAGAAAGTAACGAAACCGAATTTTTTCATGGGGCCTCCGCCAAAAATGTGGGAGCAATTTGCTGAATCGCTACATGCGCACAACTGGAATTTGCGTTAGGGATTGTGCAAGGGATGCGCGGAATAAGGTAGGTATTCTTACGGTTTGCGAAAAATTTTGCCGTGAGCTCACCTGATTTGGCTCACGCCCGCCCTAACCTACTTTCAATGCAATCTGCTCTTCTAACCATTCCATCGAAATTTGGTTCGCTTCGGCACTCTTGCGTAGCCATTTTTCTTCGTTCTCGTCTAAAATCCCATCGGCGAGTGCAATATCCAGAGCATCACTCAAGAACCGCTTGCCGTGGATGACCGAAGAAAATACGGGCGGCGACAGGCTGACGTGGTTGTTCTGCAAAATACTATTCATGCTCTCGTCGATATATTCGGGACTAAAATCGAACGCCGCAATACTTTCACGGATGAGCTTGCGTTCGCGGGGGTGCAATTCGCCGTCGGCAGCCATCACGAGGAGTAGCCCTCTAAAGTATTCGCTGCGCTCGCGCAAATCGAGACCGCTGAGTTCGGTAGCACTCATGGGATAGACTAAGATTACCACGCAGAGTGTAAACGGGCAAAAAAAAAATTGAAACTTGCGGCTGAGCAAAAGGCTATTTGCTCAGCCACAGTTTCAATCCACTCCCGCCCGTGAGGACGGGAGAAACAACACGGATTGCGCGACACACTGGTGTCGTTTCGCGTCGTTCTGCGAGAGGGGGGATTGATCTAGAAAAGAACCAAATCAAATCAAACCGTGCGCGACCATCGCGTTGGCGACTTTCATAAACCCCGTGATGTTCGCACCCATCACATAATTTCCGGGGGCACCGTATTCTTCAGAGGTTTCATAGCACGCTTGGTGAATGCCCATCATAATTTGTTCGAGCTTTTGCTCGGTGAACTCAAAAGACCACGAGTCTCGGCTTGCATTCTGCTGCATCTCCAGAGCCGAGGTTGCAACGCCACCGGCATTCGCGGCCTTGCTGGGGCCATACGCCACGCCCGATTCTTGAAAGACTTTAACCCCTTCGGGTGTTGTCGGCATATTCGCGCCCTCGCCCACTGCAATGCAGCCGTTCTTTACAAGTGCACGCGCATCTTTGCCGTTGAGTTCGTTCTGCGTCGCGGAAGGCAGCGCCACCTCGCACGGTATCTCCCAGATATTGCCACCGGCAATATATTTGGCGTGCTTGTGGTGCTCGGCGTATTCTGCGATGCGGCCTCTATCGACCTCTTTGATTTTCTTAATGAGATCGAGGTCGAGACCCTTTCCATCGTAAATCACTCCGTTGGAGTCAGAGCACGCAACACACGTGCCGCCCAATTCGGTAATTTTTTCAATCGTATAAATCGCGACATTGCCCGAACCAGAAACGACGCATGTCTTTCCTTCGATGGAATCTTTTCGCGTCTTGAGCATTTCGCGGACGAAGTACGCGCAGCCATACCCTGTCGCTTCGGTGCGCACGAGAGAGCCTCCCCACGAAAGCCCTTTGCCTGTGAGGACGCCCGACTCGTAACGGTTTGTAATACGTTTATATTGGCCGAAAAGAAAACCGATTTCGCGCCCACCCACGCCAATATCGCCTGCGGGCACGTCTGTGTATTCTCCCAAGTGGCGGTAGAGCTCTGTCATAAAGGACTGGCAGAAACGCATGATTTCATTTTCGGATCTTCCTTTGGGATCGAAATCCGAACCACCTTTGCCGCCGCCGATGGGCATTCCCGTCAGAGAATTTTTGAAAATCTGTTCAAACCCCAGGAACTTTATTATTCCCAAATTGACCGAAGGATGAAAGCGAAGGCCGCCTTTGTAAGGGCCCAGCGAGCTATTGAACTCTACGCGGAAGCCTCTGTTAATTTGGACATCCCCCTTGTCGTCGAGCCAAGGCACGCGAAAAATAATTTGCCGTTCGGGTTCGCAAATCCGCTGGATAATTTTGCCGTGTACAAACTCCGGACGCTTTGCGAGAACGGGCCCGAGTGATTCCAAGACTTCGTGCACTGCTTGGTGAAACTCGCCTTCGCCCGCATTGCGTTTCAAAACCTCTTCGTAAATTTCAGAAAGTTTTTCATTGAATTGCGGCATTATTTTCCTTCGGCGTCTTAAAAAAGAACAAGGAGTCTAAAACATAAGCTGAAACACGATGTCACTAAATTCTTGACCTTGAGCCGAACTGTTTTAGACGGGGGGGATGGGTGAGTTTATAGCG
>CAUJII010000003.1 GCA_963205035.1 Spirochaetota bacterium | reverse complement strand
TTCTCCCATGCGAAAGAAATCTCGAAAATAGTAAAAGAAACTCGGGAAGAGACAGAGCAGTACAACGTATTCGACGCGTTTGATAGAAATAAAACTGAGCGAGAGGGAATATTTCATTTGTGTTTGCAAAAACTGGTACGTTACGAGTACAGTTATGAAAATGAAAAACTTGAGATACGAGCTTTCTTCGCGGCGGCGCAAATACAAAAAGAAGAAATAGAGCCCAAATGTCATGTAGCATGCAAGAAACACCAACTGCCGCACGTCTTCGAGGATAAGGCTGCGATTCAATATGGCGCTATCGCCTATTTCGACGCGGTCTTTGATAATCCCATATTCCAAAGGGAAGAAGGATTCGACTTTTACCAAGAGTATATTTTTTTCGACGGGCTTGAGTAACGTCGCCGGAATGTCATACACACGTATTTTATCCCATGCGTGAAGAGCTGCGCTTGTTTCACCCGTCTGTCCAATCAAGACGCCATTCAGGTAGACTTCGTCGCTATCGCTTATTTTTCCTAAACGAACGGCAAGAGTCGACCGCGGGTTGGAGGGCGCGATAAACGACTTGTAGTACCAAAAAGTCGTCAATTTTTCTTTTTCCCCATAGATTGCAAAAAGATTCGAAGGCACTTCAACGACCTTGAATCCGTCGGGGAGCTTTTCGCTACGCTTAGAACCTGCAAGCATCTGAGAAGAAAACTTCAGCGGATCGATTGCTTTATCGGTGACAAACCACGCCGTGTTCGCTTTTTCAGATGAGGGCGGCGTCAGAGACACTGTCTCTTTTTGATTTCCCATATCGAGAACCTGAACCTTGTACTCTTGCGGCACACCGGCGGCAAGAAGAGAGGAACAGAGCGTGATGAACGCTAAGAATAAACGGTATGGCATTGCTCGTAGCGTGGGTGGCGTGACGTTACGTCAAGCGTAAGGTGGCTTTTCGTGGTATCTCAATCCAAAAACAAGGCGGTATGAGAAAACTCTTGATTGTGCCTTGTGTTCTTATACTTTTTGCAGCATGCAAGAAGAGCCCGCACACCACAAAAAAAGAAATCGAGAAGGCAACACAGACGAGCGTTGAAAAAATTCTTATCCAAAAAAAATACCAGTTGGATCAGACGCCTTCTTTAGAAGACACCACGCTTTTTGACGCCAAAGATACGACACATTTGGTCATCTTCACTCCGAAAGAAAAAGGAGACCAGCTCTTAAGGCATTACACTTGGCCAAAACGCTTAGAGGAACCCAAGCTCTTCTTCATCTCTATCGGTAATAAAAAGTCGCAGGTGATGGTCATCCACGGGGGGGCTCAAAAAACAGTGACCCTCCTCGATACGTTGCAATTCACGCAAGACTTTATCCCCTCTGATTTCGACACAACCAATGTGAAAATGACGAAGATTGAAGAAAAACCTAACGATGAATTTTTGGTGTTGGGGAAGAGTAATTACCGCTTCAACGGAATGCGTTGGATCCCTTGGCAGGGCGATGAAATTTTTCCATTTGTCGAACGCTTTGAAGTCAAAGGCGACGAGAGCGTCATCGAAATCACCAACCGGGGTGAGTTTGCCTCTCGCGTGCTTTTCACGCTTGCATTCACCGACGTGAATGCGCAAGACATCCAAAGTAAACTGCGCCTCACAAAAGATATTCCCACCGTAAATCTTTACCCCCCCGGTAGAGCAGTCCATAAGAATGGCGGCGGAAGTGTTGCGTTAAAACATCCCCTCATCGAGATTCGAAAAGACGCGTTCCAGAAAAATGCGAAAGTCAAGCTGCCACTTTTCATGCACGGCATTCGGCATTTTACGTTACGCGCCGTTTACTCTCAACGCGGTCAATCGCTCGCGTGGCCGAGTGCTGACGAGAAAAACTTCATCCGTGACGGTCAAGGGTATTGGGCTGTCTTAAGCTCGCTTGCCGGGGATTCCTGAAAAGAGTTTAGACTTAGAACTCGCCCATCGAGTAATTTTTTCTGGACGTTGTTCCCCCAAAGGCCGAAAATAAGGCATGGGTCGATTTATTGTTTTCGTATCTATCCTTGCGATTGCCTTTGTATCCTCAGCATGCAAAGCCGAGCGCGGCCGGTTTGGTTTCACGACGGCAGACAATCAAGAACTCTCCCCTTTAGAGAAAAAATTTTTTGCACCGCAGCGTTTCAAGACCCCCAGCAGAACTCCCGTCTTTGAAAGAGAAGACGTGATTTGGTATGCATACACCCCACACTCGGCCAACCCAGGCGCATACTATGGAATTTCGCTCCAGAAAAAAAGCCTGGGGTTTCAAGAAATCGACCTACGCAACCACACTCTCCAACCTGGACAAAGCGCGCTCATCGATAGTTACCGGAATTTAGAAGAAGGCGAGTATAAATTAAAGATCGCACTCGCAAATAAAATCATCGACGAAGTTGATTTCATCGTTGTCGGTGCTTCGGGAGAAGACGCCATCGACTTTGAAAAGGATGAGCCTGAACTCATCAGCGCGCTTCCGGACAATCGTTGAAAATGCGGGAGGTAGAGTTTAGGCTCTCCCTCCCCCACCTGCTTTACCCCGCGCTTCTTTATTTCTTTGAAAAAATATCGCGTAAGACAATATCTAAGTTCGTGATCTTATCTGGCTCGACAGTGATTTCTTGGTCGTATTGTTTGATAAGCGCTCTTGCGGAACCGCGCAAAAAGACGGTATATTTACCGGGCTTCACATCGGTAAAAGCAAAGCTACCGTCTTTGCGGCTCGTCGCCGTCGGCTGCGTGAAGTTGGGTAAGGGCTTAATGAACACGTAAAAGCCCGCCATGGGGCGATCGAACGTTTCTAAGTAAACCTTGCCCGCGATAATTCCTTTTCCGGCGAGACCCGCCGTGATAGACTCGACGGTTGTTTGGTTCGCTTCGATACCCGTTTTGATCACTTGGTCGGCATAACCGGAGGCTTTGATTGTCACGTTATGCACCCCGCTCGGTACTTTGGTAATCGTGAGCTGTGCAGCTTTGCCCCATGCCCCGAAATCGACATACGCGAGCTTGAAAGACGCCTCATCGCCGTCGATATAGACTTCGATGCCGCCTTTGAGCTGGGCTTTAGTGTACGTCGTCTTGATGACGAGCGTTCCCGTCTTCTTGTTGACCGGATTCTGCGGTTCGGCGGGTGTTATCGGGGGGCTTGTTACGGGCTCTGGAACTGTCACTGCAACGGGCGGTAATATCGGCGCAGTCGAAACGGGTGCCGTAACCGGTGGAGCTCCCACAAAGAAGAAGCCCGATGCGTCGCCGCTGATCTGTGGCACTTGCTTGTGCTTGGCTTTTTCAGCCAGCTTTGTCGTCTCGTTGCGCGCCTGATAGAACGCTTCATAGGCTGTGACATTTTGGTCGTTATTTAAGTCGGCTTTTAGAATCGCCTTACTAAAGAAGTAAGTAAAAATGCCGTGGTTGATCGGTGCGCCGATTTCAATCGCGGTTTCATTATCGTCGGCGGACGAAATCACGACTTTGTTTTGAAAGAAGACCCCTTCTAAGTCTTCAAGGACGGCGTAGTCTTGGCCATTGGGAATCGGAACGTTGCCCGCACCGCGCGTCGCTGCACCTTTTTTCGCGATGCCGCCCGAAAAGCAACAGTCGAGAATAATAACCGCTTTTTTTGTTTTTACCTTGCCAAACCACTCGGAGAGTTCATCGTCTGAAATATGCGGCCTTTGGTACATGATGATAAAGTTGCGCATCCCGTTCTTGGCAGCGGGATCGCGGAAAAACTGGCCATGCCCAGCAAAATAAAAAAAGACTTGGTCGCCTTCTTGCACTTTAGCCGCCAACCAATCGATAATTGCAGCGCGCACTTTTTCACGAGTGACTTGGTTGCCCAAAAGCACGCGCACATTCGACGCTTCAAAATTGCCTGTCTTGACAATCGATTGTTTCATGGCTTCTGCATCGCGTTCGCAAAGTGCTAAGGGAGTAATCTCCGATCCCTTGTAATTAGAGCCCACGACCAGGGCATATTTCCGTGCTGCAAAAAGGGCATCGGCAGATAAGAAAAGACCGAATACCGATATAAAAAGAAAACTACGCTTCATAATGCTTAGACGAGTAACAGGGTCGTTTTGGCTATACTTTTTTTGTTATCGAGTTCTCACACAGGCTCGGGCGTGGGATAAATCAGGTGGGTGGTCTTATGCTTTGCGAAAAATTTTGCCTTGAACGCTTTAGAAAATCACGAGTGCCGGCTTTTCCTCTTAGAAAAGCCTCGCATAACGGTTTGCAACCTACTCGTGATTTTCACGGGTATTCACTCTGGAAGGCGGCAAAATTTTTCGCCGTGGCCCCCCTGATTTATCCCACGCCCCTACTGCCCGTGTCTCTTTAAGAACTCTTCGAGTTTTCTCGCATTCTGTCGGATTTCCTCGTTTTCCGGGTCAAAAAGCAGCGCCTTCTCGATGGCATAGCGAGCAAACGCATATTTTTCGAGGTTGATGCAAGCAATCGAAAGGTTGTTGAATGCCAGAGCGAAATTGGACCTCAGTTGGATTGCCTCGCGCGCATAGTTCTCGGCGTCTGCGAAGAAATTTTTTTGAAGAGCAACTGCGCTCAAATAATAATAAACTTCAGCGTTCTGTTGGTTGAGTTGAATATACCGCTTCAAATAGTCCTGCGCTTCGTCCAAATGCCCTAAGTCAAAATGCAACACACCGGCTGTGCGCAGCGACTTCAAATTTTTTCCATAAAGTAAAATTGCCTCGTCTAAGAGTTTCGCTCCCCCGACTCTATCGCCTTCATCGAGAAGTCGATACGCTTCTGACGACGTTTGCAAGAACGCGCCATACTCAGAGCTCGACTCGACCATAAGCAACGATATATCGTCGTTCGGTGCTCTGCCGTCTGCGAAGCGGAAAACTTCACCCACGATAAACGCGACGACGTCCGACGCCGGTTTGTCTTTCGCTGCTATCAAGAGAGCGTCGAAGCGCGCGTTTCCAAACTCTTCGTTGGAATTATTGCGTATTTCGATTAAACCGTCGGTATAGAGATAGAGTCTATCGTTGGGATAAAGACGCCCTTCTTTCTCGTCGTAGCTCTCGCTCGCTTCGTACATCGCCCCAACAAAGAGGCCGCCGGTGTCGAGTGAATCAATCCCGCCTGTTTCGTTACGCACAATTTTGCCGTGCTGGTGCGAGGCGTTTCCAAAATAGAAGTGGTGGTGCTCGTCGATCGTCACATAAAACGCTGTCAGATAGTCTTGCGTCGTGACGATTTGCATTAGTTGGTTATTCACCTCACGGAAAGTCTGTGCAGGCGATGCGGTATTTTGAGCGGCGCGCGAAAACGCGACCTTGGCCATCGTGGTGATGAGAGCCGCTGGCACGCCATGCCCCGAAACGTCTGCCATGAGAACGCCCAAACGGTTACCTTGCGTAGGAAAAACGTCGTAGTAGTCTCCCGATACTTTTTCCATGGGTTTGTAATACCCAAAAAAGCGCAGCCCATTCCACTCTTCGATTTCCGCAGGAATAATGCCTTTCTGAATTTCAGAAGCGAAATCGAGTTCTAACTGGATGAGCCTGTCTTTCTCGTTCAGTGTCTCGTTCGCGAGTGTGAGTTCCGCCGTGCGTTCGTCGACTTTGCGCTCGAGGTTGTGCTGGTAATCGCGGATTGTCGTGACCGCCGCCTTAAACCCCGTAGCGACGTTAATAAATTCTGTGTCTAAGGTCTGCGGAAAAAGCTGGGCATCCGAGCCTTCTTTGAGAGCAACCGACGCGGCTTCGATTTCTCTCAACGACTGCAAGATAATTGCAAAGAGCATATACGCCATGACGGCCCCGATGCCAATCGCAAAGACCGAGAAGCGCACCATCACCGTAAAGTGGACACCATAGAACGCCATAAAGTTTGTGACAAAAAGGGTCGCGACCATTATCACTATAAAGAAGAGAATTTTTGAACGCACGGTCGAGAGCGCAATTTCTTGAAACTCGATTTTCTTCTCATGCATCATTCGCTGCACACGCGCACGCATCTCACCTGTCACAAGTTCGGAGATGACCGCTGTAAATCCCGCATGGACAAACATCGCCACAAGTGCGATGACTCCCACTTGGATTAAGTTCAAGACCGCATAATGTTTCCAAATTGACAGATAGACCAGAAGAGCTGAAATAATGAAGGTCACCATGAGAACCGACATGATCGAGTTTTCTCTGGGGAAATAGCAGAGCGCTTCGTGGAGGAGCCGGTATTCGTCGGCGTTCAAGTCGTCGCGGATTTCTACCGTAAACCAAGTCTTGCCGCGCTGGATAGCACGGTTTAGAAGCCGGGTGCGCTTTCGCACGCCAGAAAAACCGATCTTGTGTGCAAGTCCAAAGTAGAGCCCTTGCAAGAGCGTCGTAAAAATTGCCCAGAACCCGACCACTTCAATCAGGTTTTGAATATCCGGCAACTCGATTGCATAACTAAAATAGAGCACAAAAACAAAAGTGAGAATTCCACCATAAAGCGCACTCGACGCCGCCGACGCACCATACGAAATTGTGTTCGAGACAAACGAAAAAAGTGGCATAAAAATTCGGCGCACTATCTTTAATATCGGTCTTTATACAGGCCGAAACCCGAAAAAAGGTATTTTTTTTGCAACCGAGTGTTTACTCAGCGCATCTCAAAAGCATGGAAAAGGAAAAGAAAGCGCTCGCGTTGAAAGATACGCCGAAGAAGATTCAATTTACCGAAGGCGAAAAGACTACCGGCCGCTCCAGACTGGGGTCGTGGTTCAGCGGCGATAAAATGTTTATCCTTATGCACTTTATACCGCTCGCAGCTATCTATACCGGCGTAACGCTCGAATCCGTCATACTCTGTATTACGCTCTATTGGGTGCGGATGTTCTTCGTTACAGCGGGCTACCACCGCTATTTCTCGCACCGTTCGTTTCAAACGAGCCGCGTCTTCCAGTTTATCTTAGCGTTTGGTGCACAGACCACCGGACAGAAAGGCGTCTTGTGGTGGGCAGGCCACCACCGCGACCACCACAAATATAGCGACACCGAAAAAGACGTCCACTCGCTGAAATTGCGTGGCTTTTATACATCCCACATCGGCTGGATTTTCGACAAAGCGAATAAGCGCGTACCGCTTGAAAACATCCCCGACTTTGCTAAATATCCCGAGATACGTTTTATCTCCAAGCACGATTGGATTGCTCCATGGACTTTGGGCTTTGCCTCGGTTTTTATTGCGGGCTGGCCAGGTCTCTGGATTGGATTTTTCCTGAGTACGCTGATTACATACCACTCGACTTTTTCGATCAACTCCCTGACGCATAAATGGGGAAAACAGCGCTATAACACAGGGGAGGAATCACGCAACCATTGGTTTCTGGCCTTGACGACGATGGGAGAAGGCTGGCACAACAACCACCACTATTATCGCAACTCTGCGAAGATGGGCTTTTACTGGTGGGAGATAGACATGACCTACTATATCCTGCGCTTCTTGAGCCTCTTCGGCATTGTGTGGAATTTAAGAGGCGTACCGAAGAACGTGCGCGATAAAACAATCAAGGCGCAAGAGTCGCAAGGGACGGCTCCGGTGGTCACGAAACCGGCGCGACTAACTATTTGAGTTCCCGCCTAAACTCATTCACCATCGCCCGGCGTTTTCAAAAAAAAATTGACGGCATGACCTCATGGGACTGGCTATTCCATGAGACACTTAAAGTGGATTGCAATAATAACCGGCGTATTCTTCGCACTCTCGTGCGCGCAAGAAACCAAAGGCCCTATTTCACTCAGCAAGACACCTTCGTTTAGGCTTTCTTCGGGCGCAAGCCTGTCGTCACCCGACTATGACGAGCTCTCCCCACAACTTGTCGAGCACGACGACGGCTACTTGACTCTTGTCTACTTTTCGAATGCAAGTGCCCAATCGTGCTCTTCCGGATACTACGCTCTCTTTCTTGCGCGGTCGACCGTTCCTTATACGGGCGGCACACTCCCGCCCTTTACGACACCGCAGTGGATTAACAACGGTAACGGAGACGCCTTGTGCTCAGGCACTACGTATGCCGTGGGCGCTGCAACTGTGAATAATTCCAGTATTGTTGTCTATTATCAAGGCGAAACTTCCATTCAAAAATGCACCGTCAATGGATTCCCGTCTTCACCCAATGCCAATAGCAGTTGCACTGCTACACTGACTACTGGCACGCTCCTCGGCGTCAACGCATACAATAGCAATAAAATTTACACAGTCCAGCAAGACGGCTCCCTGGCTTACGACGCCGATAACGCATCGACTCCTGCGCCCGTCAGCCCTTTCGGTGCAACCGGCGAGGCGGCGTATATCACCAACATCGCTCCGCTTTCCACCGCTGTCGAGAATAGCGGCAACGCCTTCTTCTACGCGCAGGATGGCATGGTCATGCAGGGTTCGA
>CAUJII010000002.1 GCA_963205035.1 Spirochaetota bacterium | reverse complement strand
GGCATAATAATCCCCGATTTTTTTTCGAGGTCTTTCAAAATTTGAGCTGCACGCTCGGTGACGCTCTTCGGCATACCCGCCATTTCTGCGACATGGATGCCGAACGATTTTTCTGCGACACCTTCGATAATTTTTCGCATGAAGACGATGTGCCCGTCTTTTTCGAGAACAGAAACCGTTAGACCTTGAATTCCGTCGACCTTTGAGATGAGATGCGCGAGCTCGGAGTAATGCGTCGCGAAGAGAGTCTTGGGTCTGCCCTGTTCTTTTGAGTTCAATGCCTCGACCATCGCCTGCGCAATGGAAATGCCGTCATAAGTGGAAGTCCCACGGCCCACCTCGTCTAAGAGGATGAGCGATCGGGCGGTCGCGTTGCGAAAGATACGCGCACACTCTGCCATCTCGACGAAGAACGTGCTTTCGCCGTGCGAGAGTCTATCGTGAGCGCCGATGCGCGTAAAAATTCTGTCGACAATCGGCAAAGATGCCGACTGCGCTGCGACAAACGCCCCTGCCTGTGCCATGATTTGCAAGAGCCCAATTTGTCGTATGTATGTGCTCTTGCCCGCCATATTGGGACCGGTGATGAGTGCTAAGTGTGGGCCAAAATTTTCCGTCTGAGTTTTCTCGTTCGACAAGAAGACGTCGTTTGGAATAAACACTTCACTCTTGAAATACGCCTCGATGACCGGGTGTCTGACCGATTTCGCGCTGAGCGTTTGCGCCTCGCTCATCTGCGGACGTACATGCCGATGAATCACCGCAGTCTGCGCAAAAGCCAAGAGCACGTCGAGGCGCGCAAGCCGCTTCGCCCAAAGTTTCAGCATATCAGCGGCGTCTAAAATCTGTGTGCGCAAATCTTCAAAAACTCCCTTTTGAATGCGTAGAACTTCTTCCTCTGCGGAGAGTATTTTTGTTTCGAGTTCTTTGAGTTCTTCTGTTGTGTATCGTTCTCCGTTAGTCAAAGTCTGTCTGCGCTGATAACCTTCGGGAGCTTTCATCGCCTGCCCTTTCGAGATTTCTAAAAAATAACCCAAGACGTTATTGTGTTTCAGCTTGAGCGTCGAAATGCCGTGCTTGTGTTTTTCGCGCTCTTCGTAATCGGTGAGATGCTTCACCGCGTTTTGGTTCAGTTCTAAAAGCTCGTCTAAGAGCGGCATGTAGCCTTCTTTGACAAAACGCCTGGAATCTAAGAGCGGAGGGAGGTCTTCTTCTAAGAGCGCGTCCTTGAGGAGAGTGAAAAGCGGCTCTGGAAACTCAGACAAATCAGACCAACCTTGTTTCAGCAGAGGTAGAATTCTATTGTCGCTCAAAATTTTTTGAAGCCGCACGACCACGCTGAGCGTCTCACGCACCTGCCCCAAGTGTCTTACCGTAGGCTTATTAAAAAGCCCGGTGAGGGTGCGCTCCAAATCGGACGCGCTGTCCAATTCGCGCGCGATGAGTTCCCGGTAAGATATTTGTTTCGAGAGATTTTCGACCGAATCGTGCCGCAGAGTAATTTCCTCTCTATCGGCAGACGGGCGACAAAGCCACTCTGCTAAAAGCCGCGTCCCTGCCGTTGTGCGGCAATGCGAGAGAAGTCCCATGAGGCTCGGTGCAAGATTACCGTCGGCGCTTTCGAGGACTTCTAACGTGCGCAGCGTCGCCTCGTCGAGCGTCAGCACCTTGCGGCGGTACTCGCGCACAGGCGACGACCAATGGAGCTTGAGAAGCGGCGAAATTTCGCGCAAGTAAGAAAACGCCAACGTGAGCGCACGCGTTTCGTCTTCGTCGAGTTCCCACACCGAAAGGTTGCGGCTTTGCAACATGTCTTGCAAGACACGCTGTTGGAATGTTTTATCGGTCACGGGGTAGCGGCGCGGTTGGATTGCTACTTCCCCGCGCTTCAAGTACTGATCAACCTCGTCCGATGCACTCACAACAAATTCTTGGATATTGAAAGAAGCGGTTAATTCAGCGAGAGCTGCGGCTTCTTTTCTTTCAAACCAAACTTGTCCTGTTGCTGCCTCGACGATTGCAATCTGAAAAAATTCTTTGGCTTGCGTTACAGCAGCGAGCCTCCTCGACTCCTTGCCGTCGAGGAGAGACTCTTCAAAAAGACTGCCTGCAGTCAGAATGCGTGTAACCCCACGTTTGACAATCCGCCCTTGCGCCTCCGAGGGATCTTCGAGTTGATCGCATATTGCGATGCGCCGGCCCTTCTCTAAAATCGGATGCACATATTGGCTCATCGAATGGTGCGGCACACCGCACATCGGCACCTTGTCTTGACGGCGCGTCAGCGCGATGTCGAGAACACGCGAAGCATAAACCGCGTCTTCTAAGAACATCTCATAAAAATCGCCCATGCGAAAAAAAAGAATATCGTCGGGGTATTGTTTCTTGATTTCGAGGTACTGCCGCATCATCGGCGTGTCTAAATTTTTCTCTTCACCCGTGCTCATGCTTCGCTCGCCTGTTTTGCGTTCTCGATAAAACGGCGCACGGCGTCTAAGTCTTTTATTCCGGGACGCGTCTCGGTGCCGCTGGCTGCGTCGACGCCTGCGGGATGCGCTGCGCCCACTGCCGCATTAACGTTTTCCGGGGTAAGTCCGCCTGCGAGAAGAAACGGCCTTTCGATGCCCGCGATATGC
Organism: Spirochaetota bacterium; assembly: GCA_963205035.1. Taxonomy (GTDB): domain Bacteria; phylum Spirochaetota; class Leptospiria; order Turneriellales; family Turneriellaceae; genus Turneriella. The sequence goes on along the minus strand of CAUJII010000002.1, from coordinate 19,613 downwards.
GTGTAGTCAAATGCCTTGCCGCTGCCCCCTGCGAGGTGATGTGTTGCTTCCTGCGACGTACTGAGCTTCTTATGCGAATCGAACAAGACAAGAGGATAATCTTTCCAGCGGTCTAATTCTGCGGCAGTCACTGTATCGCCTGCTGCAATCGAAGGCAGAGTGAGTTGAGGCGCTTGGAGTGCAAGAAGCGTGTCGATGTGCGGATGATCGGCCATGACTTGAATCGCAGTCGATTTTTTGGCGAGCGCCGAAAATGTACCGCAGATATATTCGACGCTGTCGTAACCAAAAACAAGGTACACTCGCTTGGCTAGAATGCGCTCGAGGATGGCGCTTGCCTGAGATTGGGTCGCACGACGCTTGCTCTGCTCAGAGAGAACAATCCCTAAATAGTCCGCGCCCGCACGCTCTGCAAACAAAGCATCTTCTAATTGGGTCAGTCCGCAAATCTTGACGAGCATTTCAACGGGGCGGGTGCATGCTGAGCACAACATCGGGATTCTGTTCTTGGAATGAACGCAAACGGAACTGGCTTTCAAAGAGGAGCACGGGGTTCTGCGCTTCATCGTAAACGACCTTATCAAAACGACCCGCTTTCGAGGCGTCGTCTTTTGAAATCCAACGCGAGCATTCGAACGGCAATGGCTCTAAACGCACGGGCGCACCGTATTCGTCTTCTAATCGGTACTTGAAGACGTCGAATTGTAACTGGCCAATGACGCCAATCAGAGGGGTTTGTTCGGAGAGATTGAAGAGCTGCACGACACCTTCGTCGGCGAGTTCTGAAATCCCCTTGCGGAATTGCTTTGTCTTTTGTGTGTCGGTCAATACAATACGCGCATAGAGATCCGGAGCGAAGCGCGGTAGCGGGTGAAAATCAGGCGCCGTGCCGTTGCACAAGATATCGCCCAAGCGGTAGAGGCCGGGACTGATGATACCGATGATGTCGCCAGCATAAGCCTCGTCGATGGTCGTGCGCTCTTGCCCAAAAAACGCCACGGGGTTTGCAAGCTTGACATCTTTTTCAAGACGCGGGACAGTGACGGTCATGCCACGCTCGAACTTCCCGCTTGTGATGCGCAAGAACGCAACGCGGTCGCGGTGGAGCTTATTCATGTTGGCCTGCATTTTGAACACGAAGCCAGTGAAGCGATTTTCGTCGGGCTTGAGTGTCGCGCCGTCGTTGAGTTCAATCGGTCGAGGCTGAGGCGCCAGGTCTGTGAGATGCGAGAGGAGATACTCGACGCCAAAATTGGTGACGGCACTCCCGAAGATAACAGGAGTCATTTGCCCCGCTAAGAAAAGTTCTTTGTCGAATGTGGGCAACGCTTCACCGGCAATCAAGACATCTTCACAAAACTTCGCATGCTCCGCCTCGCCCATGAGATCCTTGACGGAGTCGTCTTCAATTCCCGACATTTGTTCAGGTGCCTTATGCGCCCCGCCTGTCGTCCTTTCAAAACGGTGGAGCTTTTTTTTGTACAGATCAAAAAATCCCTTGAATTCTTTTCCCGACCCCATCGGCCAAACAAGCGGCACCGCAGAAATTCCCAACACCTTTTCGACGTTATCTAAAAGCTCAAACGCTTCGAGTGCAGGCATGTCCATTTTGTTGATGAACGTAATAATCGGAAGGTTGCGCTCGCGACAAATCTTGAAGAGCTTAATCGTTTGCGGTTCGACCCCGCGCGATGCGTCCAAGAGCATGATGGCAGAGTCGACAGCCATGAGCGTTCGGTAGGTGTCTTCGCTGAAATCTTGGTGACCCGGCGTGTCGAGCAAGTTCATCACATGCCCTTCGTAATTAAATTGCAACGCTGCCGTTGAAACGGAAATCCCTCTTTCTTGTTCGAGGGCCATGAAGTCAGACTTCGTGCTCTTGCGATCGCGCTTCGCACGAACATGCCCAGCAAGGTGGATTGCTCCTCCATAAAGAAGTAATTTTTCAGTGAGCGTGGTTTTGCCGGCGTCGGGATGCGCAATGATGGCAAACGCACGGCGGCGTTCAATTTCAGACGTTAAGTCACTCACCCGCGTAGCGGCCAGGAATTTAGACAGCGCGTAAATGATAAACAAACCGGGGAGCGCATACGATACTCAAACGCCTTAAGGCACAATTTTTTTCCAGGCGTATGAATCCCGACCTGATTTATCCCACTCCCATTCGCATAGATTTTTTCTTGTTTCACGGTTACTACAATTCATCGAATTGGCGTATGAAGTTTTGGTATTTTCTCTTCTTAGCGCCGGTAATGGTTACGCAGGGGTGTCTGACGACGAGAAACTCGAACGCCATTAACGAATACCGCTCTCCGATTAGGGAGTTTGATTACAAACCTCTGAACAATGCAAACTACCGAATATTGCCCGGAATTTTGTGGTTAAGAGACGGTGTTGTAGAGATGCAGTTTGATTCTCTGCTTATCGGAAAGGGCCGTTATTTGAATATAGTATCTACCTCGACGGAAACACATTTTTCTGAAAGTGAGCAAAAGTTGGAGAACGGACAGAAAATATATCTGATTCAACAAAGTACCTGCTGCGTGAATGACGAGGTCTATAACAAAGTTTTTCTCTTGAAACCCGGCGAGAAAATGAGCCCTAATAAAATATTGAAAACTTATTATGCGTTCGATGCAGGTGCTCTGACCATTCCCACTGCCCTCGTCTTTTTGGATTTCTCGAACGCTAATGCGTTTAGTGCAATGTATTCGCTCTGGCAAAAATATCTTACAGAAAGCTATACGTTCGAGTTGCGCAGTGCTGACTACAAGAAAGTCTTTGAATCTATCGAGTGGCGTGAGCGTAGTCGACTGAAGCTCATCGCGATGTACGCGTGGTATGCAGTCACGGTGCCTGTCGACCTCGTGACTTTTCCCTTCCAAGCGTTAGCTGCTCTGCCTTACGTTTCAGGCGGGGGGGTGAGGTGATGACACAAAATCGGTGGTTACACGCTGTCTGAAAGCTAACGACTGCCGCATGCGTCTTATCGGATTTTTCCTGACTGTTCTTCTTGCTGCCCCTCTTTTTTCGTTCTCTCTTCGCCAAGAGAGCGAGAAGTTTCAAAAACAACTGACGCAAGTTATTTGCAACGAGAATCGAGCCGCTGAAAAAGCATGCAGCGTTCAAATCGAAAGTGCTACGCAAAACGATCTCGCGCAGGGAGAGGCGGTGTGGGGGTTCACGTTTTCCGCAAAAACAAAATTCTCTCTCACGAGCATTGCAGACAAGCCCTTAAAAATGGCTCTCGAAAAAATGGGAGTTGTGGTATTAAACACGTTGAGCGACCATTTCACAGGCATCGGATATTTCAAAAGCCACGCTAAAAATTTCGAGCGCATCAATCTTCCCGAATTCATGCAGTTGACGCTGAACCCTGTAACAAAAGTTGTTGCAAGGTTAGAAAAAGATTTTCTGAGGACCGATGATTTTGGCTACACCTTGCCCGAGGCATGGCAAGATCAGGGCGCTACTAAAAACACCAAATCAGAAATTCAACTGCGTTTTACGGCACCCTCAAAAAGAATTGAGCTTGTAGCGACAAATTTAGAAGACACCCACTTGCCTTATGCAAATATCACGGCCTGCGCTGTGATTGATTCGCACAAAAAAGAAACTCCTTGTGCAGAAAATATTTCTGCCGAAATTGGTCATCCGATAACCGTCAAAGCGACTCTGGAGTTAGGCGAAAAGCTCAAAGCAAAAGAACCCGCGTTCAAGCTGACGCTCAAAGATGCAGAGAATAAAAAAACCTACTTGAGCCTTGCAGTCCCCTTCAAGCCCAGACCGAATTATTTTATGTTTGGGCTCACAGGTTTCCTTTTCGGTGGTTTGATAGCGGTGATGGCGCTCGTTATGCGCAGCAAGGTAAAGCCGAGAATAAGAGCTTAATACACTTCGCGCAGTTTTGTTTTGGGAAGCAAGATGACAACTCGCGCACGGCGCAAATTCTGAACGCTGCCTGCGTGCGCTAATAATTTTGCGGCGTCTTCGTCACTAATGACAAGCGCGTTTTGTGTGTCATGCGCTAAATCTAATGCAGCGACGCGGAGCGGCCTCTTGCCCGTGCGTGCCAACGCTTTCGGGTCTTTTTCATTCGTGCAAAATGCTGCGACACCGCGCTTAACCCCCGTTTGTCTATTCATGAACTCGACGCCATAAATCAATCGGCCGGAGCTTGTTACAATTTCAGTGTTGAGCGACGGCACAAACGCAAGGTGGCGCGCATCGACGACAAGACTCGTATAGAGAATCGGTTCGGCGTCAACGTTGTCATACTCGCGGGCGTTGGGTCTCTTCTCATACGCTATTTCATTTTTTGTATCATCTCTCTCGAAGAGCTCGCTTCCGAAATCGAAAGGCAGGTACGCCATGAGCGAGTCTCTGCCTCGAAGGGGTATTTCCATTGTAGCCGAAGCACGGTTTTCAGCGACTTGGAATGTCGCGAGCGACTGCCTCGTCCAAAATTTTGAAAGGTCGAGCTCTTCACTCGGAGGTAGCTCCCCCTTGTGCGCCTGCGACTTGTTCCAAAGACCGTCGATGAGTGTGCTGAGTTTCTTTAGCATCGCTTCGCGTAAGAGAGTACGAAGCGTCGCATTCGACTTACCCACGGCGTGTGAGAGTTCACCGTCAAAATAGATACGCTCCCGGGACCAGTCGATGGTGGCGGTAATTTTTGGCGTGGGATTACTTTGCGCACCGACCGATAGAGACAGGCAAACGAAGAACGTGCAATACAAGAAGGAAAATCTCACTCTTTATTTTCGAGTGTTTTCATCGTTTGCCGGACTCTTTTTCTTGGCCCTAATAATTATATTTCTTGCCCCAGAGTTTTTTCAACTGCTCCCTCACCTCGCGCTCGCGTGTGTTATTCCCCGGTTCATAGAGCGTGCGTCCTGTCAAAGAATCGGGCAAGTACTCTTGCGGTGAAAAAGAACCCGGTGCGTCGTGAGAGTATTCGTAAGTTGCGCCGTAACCTAAATTCTTCATGAGTTCAGTCGGCGCATTGCGCAGAGGGAGAGGTACGGCAAGGCTTCCTGTCTCGCGCACAAGCTCTTGCGCCTTTTGGATTGCTAAATACGCGGCGTTACTCTTGGGTGAAGTCGCCAAGTAAAGAGCCGCTTGAGAGAGCACAATGCGTGCTTCGGGATAGCCGATTAAACTGACTGCCTGAAACGCATTCGTGGCAACGACCAAAGCGGTCGGGTTCGCGTTGCCGATATCTTCCGAAGCGAGGATGACCAAACGGCGCGCGATGAACGCCGGATCTTCGCCGCCTTCGATCATACGCGCCAGCCAATAGACCGCCGCGTTGGGATCACTACCACGGATGGACTTAATGAAAGCAGAGACGATGTCATAATGGTTCTCACCCGCCTTGTCGTATAAGACGGGGTTCTGTTGCACAATGCTCAGAGTTTGCTCGTCGGTGACGGTGCACTTCCCTTCGGTTTCAGGCAAGGCGTCGACAACCAGCTCGAACACATTGAGCAGGCGGCGTGCGTCGCCTCCTGAAAGGCGCAGGAGTGCGGCCGTCTCAGCAATCTCGATATTTTTCTTCTTTAGATAGGAATCGCGTTCTTGCGCCAATTCCAGTAAGCGGAGCAAATCCCTCTCAGTCAATGACTTCAACGTATAAACTTGGCAGCGAGAAAGCAAAGCTGCAATAACCTCAAACGAAGGATTTTCTGTGGTAGCGCCGATGAGCGTCACTTTGCCGGTTTCGACCGCGCCTAAGAGCGAGTCTTGCTGCGCTTTCGAGAACCGGTGGATTTCATCGATGAAGAGAATGGGCTTTTCTGTGAAAAGCCCGCCGGTCGATGCCTTTTCAATCACCTCGCGGACGTCTTTTACTCCTGATGCTACCGCGCTGAGTGCGTAAAAGGGGCGCTTGAGCTCAGACGCAATAATGTTTGCGAGCGTCGTCTTACCGACACCGGGCGGCCCCCACAAGATTAGAGACGGGATATTTTTCGCGGCCAGCGCGCGGCTGAGCACGGCATTTTCACCGACGAGGTGGCCTTGGCCAACAAAATCTTCGAGCGTTTTGGGTCGCATGCGCTCGGCGAGCGGGATAGAAGGTTTCATTGCGTTGGGTAGGTTCAAAGCGCTGTCGTGGCGGTACACGAAAAACCTATTCGAGGCTGTCTAATAAGTCGCTCACTGCGACGAGTCTTCGCGACCGATCTTGCGGTCTCCGTTTCGGAGTCTCCGGCGCAAAAATATATCGAAGTGAGCGAAATCGAGCCTACGAGCCTGTGCGGGAACTCATGGATACAATTTTTTCTGCGCCAAGACCACGCTAATCAGCGCAAATTCTCCCGCCAAAGCGGCGTGCATCGCCGCGAGGCCGGCCGTTGGCCGGGCAACGCCCGGCGGCGCTTTGGCCGAGGGCAATCGTTCCGATTCGCTCGACGTGTTATTAGAATTCGCGCTGATTTGCTGTTTTTTATAGCAACGCGTGTTCTTTTCGCAGAAAAAATCGTCTTTTCGCATCGTTTGCACGAGTTCCCGCACAGGCTCCTACCTGACTTTACGGGGCGCGAATAGTTACTCCGAATAGTTACTCCGAATTGTTCACGTATTAACGCACCGCACAAAACTAAGTTTTATGCGAATAACAGTACTGTTTTTTCAAAAACTTTCTCTACTTCGGTTGACACAATGTGACATAACGCAAAAGCTATCTTTCCACGGGGTTTGGAGGTTCTCTAAAACGCTGCAGCGTGAGCGCGCAGTCTTTTGGACAATCTCTGAACCTTCATTTATCTTAGAGGAGTTGATATAACAATGAAAATTAAACGCCACTTTACGACCGCGAACAAAGACATCTATACAGACATGGTCTTCGAGAAGAGGACTTCCAAAATTACCAATACCGACGGCTCGGTGGCGTTTGAAGCCAACGAGGTTGAAGTCCCTTCATCGTGGTCGAATGTTGCGACAGATATCTTAGCGCAAAAATATTTTCGCAAAGCTGGCGTGCCGCGCGTACTCAAAACCGTCGAAGAAGAGAACATCCCCGAGTGGTTAAAAAGACAGGAAGCCGACGAAGAGCAGCTCCAGCGTTTTCCGAAAGACGAGCGCTTTACACGAGAGACTTCTTCAAAGCAGGTTGTTCACCGCTTAGCGGGAACGTGGACTTATTGGGGATATAAGCATAATTATTTTTCTTCTGAAGAAGACGCGCGCGCTTTCTACGATGAAATGCGCTTCATGCTTATTAACCAAATGGCAGCGCCCAACTCCCCGCAGTGGTTCAACACGGGACTCCACTGGGCGTACGGCGTCGACGGCCCTTCGCAAGGGCATTACTACGTCGATCCCACGAGCGGCAAACTCGTTAAGTCGAAAACTTCGTACGAACACCCGCAACCGCACGCATGTTTTATCCAAGCAGTCGACGACGACCTTGTCAACGCTGGTGGAATTATGGACCTTTGGGTGAGAGAGGCTCGACTTTTCAAATACGGTTCAGGCACAGGCAGTAACTTTTCCAAATTGCGCGGTGAGAACGAGCGCTTGTCGGGAGGCGGCAAGAGCTCTGGCCTCATGAGCTTTCTCAAAATCGGCGACACCGCTGCCGGAGCAATAAAATCGGGGGGCACTACGCGCCGTGCGGCAAAGATGATCTCTTTAGATATTGACCATCCCGATGTGGAACAATTCATCGATTGGAAAGTTACCGAAGAAGCGAAGGTGGCAAGCCTTGTCGCAGGTTCAAAAGCAATCCGCAAAGTAATCAATGAAGTTTTCGCCGCTGTTTCCGGGTGTGCGAAGCAACCGTCGCTGCTCGACACGAAACAAAACAAAAATCTCGCTTTGGCGCTCAAGAAAGCGCGTGCGTCGCATGTACCCGATAGCTACGTGCAACGCATTATCCATTTGGCAAGACAAGGTTTCACCTCGATCGACTTTGAAGAATACGACACCGACTGGACCTCTAAAGCCTATTTGACTGTCGCAGGGCAAAACTCCAACAACTCTCTGCGGTTATCGAATGCGTTCCTCAAAGCGGTAGAAGAAAACGGTGATTGGGAGCTCATCCGCCGCACCGACGGCAAGACGCATAAAACTATCCCCGCACGCGATCTCTACGACCGCCTCTCTTTCGCAGCATGGTCGTGCGCCGACCCTGGGTTGCAGTTCGACACGACAATCAACGAGTGGCACACTTGCCCCGAAGACGGGCGTATCAACGCGTCGAACCCGTGCAGCGAATATATGTTCTTAGACGACACGGCGTGCAACTTGGCGTCTCTCAACATGATGAAGTTTTACGATGCCAAGAAAAACAAGCTCGACATAGATTCGTATAAGCATGCAATCCGCCTTTGGACAATCGTTCTGGAAATCTCAGTCCTCATGGCGCAGTTCCCATCGCAGCGTATTGCTGAACTCTCTTACCGCTTCCGTACATTGGGCTTGGGTTATGCCAACTTAGGCACTTGGCTCATGGTAACAGGAATCCCTTACAACTCTCTGCAAGCAAATGCGGTCACGGGGGCTGTGACTGCGATTTTGACGGGCGAAAGCTACAAGACGTCGGCAGAGATGGCGGGCGAATTAGGAACCTTTGCCGGTTATGAAAAGAACCGCGAGCACATGCTGCGCGTTATCCGCAACCACCGCCGCGCAGCGTACGCCGCAAACGAGAGCGAATACGAAGGGCTCAGCATTTTCCCGATGGGCATTCAAGCGAAGCATTGCCCAGAATATCTTTTGGGCGAAGCGCAAAAAGTCTGGGACGAAGCGTTGGTCTTGGGAGAAAAGAACGGTTTTAGAAATGCGCAGACGACGGTTATTGCGCCGACAGGAACGATTGGCCTCGTCATGGACTGCGACACGACGGGAATCGAACCCGACTTTGCTCTTGTGAAATTCAAGAAGCTGGCCGGCGGCGGTTATTTCAAAATCATCAACAAGTCGGTTCCGCAAGCGCTCACGCACTTGGGCTATACAAAAGACCAAATTGCAAAAATCGTCGAATACGTTGTCGGAAGCGCAAGCCTTACCAACGCGCCGCATATCAATAACGACAGTCTCAAGCAACGTGGGTTTACCGATGAAATTTTGGCAACACTTGAAGACGCGATGCCGACTGCGTTTGACATCAACTATGTGTTCAACCGTTTTGTCATCGGCGAGAGTTTTTTAACGGGTACGCTCAAGATACCCAAAGAGACTCTCGACAAATCCGATTTCAACTTGTTGACGCACTTGGGCTTTACCGCCGAGCAAGTGGCTATCGCTAACGAAGCGATTTGCGGCACAATGATGATTGAAGGGGCGCCCTACCTCAAAGACGAGCATCTACCAGTTTTTGATTGCGCTAACAAATGCGGGCGCCGTGGCGTCCGTTTCATTCCATACCAAGCGCACATCCACGTTATGGCCGCAGCACAACCTTTTATCAGCGGGGCCATCTCTAAGACTATCAACATGCCTTACGAGGCGTCTGTCGAAGATGTGAAACAGGCTTACATGACGTCATGGAAGCTCATGCTTAAAGCGAATGCGCTCTACCGCGACGGATCTAAACTTTCGCAACCGCTTTCTTCGTTGGGTGAAAATATTTTTTCAGGCTTAGACGACGAAGAGCTTGCAGAAGTCATTGAAGCTCCGGCTGCACTCAAGGCGCAGCAAACGGCAGAGAAGATCGTCGAACGGATTATTGTGCGAAAAATTGCAGAGCGCAAGAGATTGCCAACACGCCGTTCGGGTTATACACAAAAGGCAATCATCGGCGGCCACAAAATTTACCTGCGCACGGGTGAATACCAAGACGGTACGCTCGGTGAAATTTTTCTCGACATGCACAAAGAAGGCGCTGCGTTCCGCTCTCTTATGAACGGGTTTGCAATCGCCGTCTCTTTAGGTCTTCAATACGGCGTACCTCTCGAAGAGTTTGTCGAAGCGTTTGTGTTCACCAAATTTGAACCCAACGGTGTCGTGCAAGGGCATGACCGCGTCAAGATGGCGACCTCTGTGATGGATTTCATCTTTAGAGAGCTTGCCATCACGTACCTCGATCGCAACGATTTGGCGCATGTCTCCCCCGAGGCGCTTGTCGTCGACCAAACAACGACAAAGAACGAAGTCTTTGTCGAAAATACGATGCCGCCCGTCGTAGAACCTGTCGCTGCGTTTTCTACAAGCCAACCGGCTCCAAGCCAATTGGCGGTTAAGAAGCGTAAAGTTTCCGTGAGTGCTTCTCAAATTCAAGAAGCGCGCATCAAGGGCTATGAAGGCACCTCGTGTCCCGAGTGTAGTTCGATGACGATGGTGCGCAACGGGTCTTGTCTAAAATGCGAAACGTGTGGAGCAACCACCGGTTGTTCTTGAACCGGTGTTACGAAAGCAACCACCGGCTGCTCCTAAGCCGTCGTTACCCTAAGCCTGGTTGCGAAAGCAACCACCGGCTCGGTTAAAATTTCTTCAAGACACCCACTTTGTCGCTGTGGTGGTTTTTTGTTTCGCGGATTTTCTTCACCCAGTCATAATAGCGTAAATTGGGCGCTGCACGGTGGACTGAATCTTCGAGCGTATAATTTTCTACTTTCTTCATGAGTAGATGCCCCAGCTCGTGCACCCAGACCCATGCGATGGCTTCAAATTTTTGCTCTTTCGTGAGTCGACCCCGCTTGGCGTTAAAAAACTCCCCCTCAGCTAAGAAAGGGTAAAGGCCAATGACTCCCACACCTTGGTACGGGCGGAATGCATTGTTCTCGACGAAAGCACTCGTGACACCTCCACGCGCAATGACATAAAGCGGCATGCCGGTATCGGCGCCAATTATTCCCGTATTTGTCAAAATAAAATCGGCTTCGTGTTCGCCTTGCAAAATTGTCGACCAATGCCCGTAAGAAAAAAGTGCTTCGTCGTTTTTATTTCTCTCGCTCAAGAGAGGGTGTCTGTCTAAATCCGCCTCCGCATAGATCGCACTCAAATTTTTTAGAAAATTTTTCGTAACATTCGCTGTCGATGCGTCGTCTCCCAAATAAGTTTTCAAACGCTCTTGCGGTTCGCCTTTGAGCGCAGAGCTTATGGCGTCGCCCACAGCCTTATCGCGCTCAGGCGAAAACCAGGAGATAAGATATGCCAACGCAGGAAACCGAATAGGGGACTCGTTAAAGCGGCTCTTCACAACCTTCAAATATTTCGGCGCATCAAAAACGAGGGTCTCTTCAAATTTTATTTCATAACCCAGCGCTGTGCGCGTCAAATCTTCGGTCAGCCGATAGAGACTGTCGCGGTCTTCTGTGTCGAGAGCCAAGAGGCCCGCCTTCTCGACATAGTGGACTTTAAGTACAAGCGGCGCATCCTTAGAAACAATTTTGAGGTCTGGCAGAGCTTTGATGTAGTCGTTATAGAGGACTTCTTCTTTTTTCAAATCGACTGGCTTACAGCAAGAGACTACAAAGAGCATGAGAAGTGGGATATATCGCATAAGGTAAGTTCAATTTTGAAAGGGTGACCGTCAACAGCTTCTGTGGACAAATCTTCTGAGATATCCGGCGACATAGAGCCCGTCACAAGACCTCGCCTATCCGAGTCTTTGCAAGAGTTCTCTCACCGGCGTTTTCAAATCGTCAGGCAACGCGACATCGCCATCGACCGTAGAATCCCACACGCCGATGCACGAAGGGCAACCCGTTTCACATGGGCATTCTGAAACGGTTTGCAGCGCCAGCAAAAATAGCGCCGCGTGGTTTTGCACGAGCTTGTGCGCTAAGCCGACACCACCGGGGTAATTATCGTGAAAGACGATTGCATTCTCTCCAAATTGCACGTCACGGTATGCCGAGGAGACTGCGATGTCGCGCCTGTCGCAAAGAGCGACAAGCGGTGCGAGCTGCTTCAGAAGGTACGCAAAACGTGTTAAGAGCGCGCTATGGAATTTTTCATCCAATAACGGCAGCACGCTTTTTTCAATATCGAACCATGCGCCTTGCGTGTGCATTTCAATTTCAGGCGTATGGATTTGTCCCCAGCCTAAATTTTCCGAAGTTTCGATTTTTATTTTTTTGTAAAGGTAAGCTTGCCGCCGAAGCGTCACTTCCCCCCAGTGGAGTTTCAATTTACCGTCGACTCGCTCTTCATCGAGGTGTAGAATACTCCGGTGCACTTTTTCGTGCGCATCGGTATAATAGTCGCTCTTAACCTGAGTGACTTCGGCACGGCGTTCGTCCCACCGCAGAGCATCGACAAAATAATGTCGCCCCGCGTGCATGTAGATGGCTTCGTCGTGAATAAAAAGTGGAGCGGAAAAATAATCGATTTCGCCAATCACACGTTCGTCGCCGGGGTGTGTCTTGTCGACAATCACAAAGTTATCTGTCGCAGCAGAACGCAGCGAGACATTCGCCGCCGGGTATGTATCGCTCGACCAAAAATACACTCCGCGTTTCTCTATGATGACACGCTCTTCGGCCAAGTGCTCCATGAACTCGTCGACGACAAAGCCACCAAATTTATCGCCTGCTTCAAATCGCAACTCATAAGCGGCGCACTTGAGTTGGTCTTGATAGATGAGGAGGTTGTCGGGATTCACAATCGCCGCCTCGCCTTGGCTTTCAAAAAGATAGTTCGGGTTGCGGATTAAATATTGATCGAGTGCTGAAGGCGATGCGATAAGAACTGCAAGCGAGGGTTCTTTAAGACGCCCTGCTCGACCAAACTGCTGGTAGAGCGAGCTCAACCTTCCGGGGTACCCCACCGACACGACGGCGTTCAAGGACCCGATGTCGATGCCGAGTTCGAGGGCGTTGGTCGAGACAACACCTAACGTTGTGCCCTCGCGTAGCGAACGTTCTATCTTGCGCCGTTCGAGCGGCAAGAACCCGCCCCGGTACCCGCGCACTTTATGAGAAAGACTTTCTGGAAGGCGCGTCTTCAAGTATTGCGTGAGCAACTCGACTCGGTTGCGAGAACGTGCGAAGAAGATCGTCGCAATCGAATTGCGCACGAGCCCCGCACCGAGCCTCGCCGCAGCCTTGTACGGCGATTCGGCGACTTGGAGTTTGGGATAGAACGGCGGGTTGTAAAAAACAAAATATTTTTTTCCTTCGGGGGCTCCCGATTCTGTTACTGTTGCAAACTCCCGCTCAGAGAGACTTTCCGCAAGTTCGGAGGGATTCGCAATCGTCGCCGAGCAAAAAATGTAACGCGGTCTTGCGCCATAGTGCTTGAGCAGCCGGTTGAGCCGACGCAAGACGTTCGCGACGTGAGAGCCAAAGACACCGATGTACGTGTGCATCTCGTCGATGACAATCGTCTCTAAATTCTCGAAGAACGATTTCCAGAGCGTGTGGTGTGGCATAATCCCCGAATGCAGCATATCAGGGTTTGTTAAAATGAAGTCGCCCGACTTTCTAACTTGACGCCGCTCTGCTTCGGGAGTGTCGCCGTCGAAAGTATTTATATTCCACGGCCGCTCCAAATCTTCTGCAAAGCCACGGTACGTCGCCAACTGGTCTTGCGCCAACGCCTTCGTTGGAAAAAGAAATATATGCTTGCTCTGCGCGCGTTGTAACTTTTTTTGCAAGATGGGCAAAAGATAGCAAAGCGTTTTCCCCGAAGCTGTCGGCGTCGTCACGACAAAGTCTCGCTCGGCAAGATAATGTTCCAGCGCTTCGGCTTGGTGCGAATAAAGTTTTTCAATGCCGCGTTTCTTGAGCGCCGCACGGATTTCAGGCGCAACAACTCTGGGAATTTCTCTATACTGTGCTTTCTTTTCTGCGCGCTCTATGATTGCGCGGATGTTTTGCGCTTCGTTCTGTTTTAATTCGTCGAGATATTGTTCTAAATTCATGTGAGTTCGTGAAAGTCGTACGCAGTATGGAAAAGCGCCCGGCCCGGCACAACCTGCGGGTGCAAATGCATGCCTAAAATAAGCCCCGTTTTTGCAGAGAGAATCTCAGCGCGCTTCTCGCCAAAAAGGTCGGTAATAAAACCGAGCCTCTGATTTTCGACAACTTTGTCGCCGGGCTGAACTTCTGGAATAAAAAGCCCCGCATGCTTGGCTCTTTGCCAAATCCCTTTGCGGTAAAATCCGCGTGGTATCTCTCCCGCGTCACGCACTATCTGCGAAGGGGAAAGAATATCTGTAAAAGTTTCTTCACGCACGACGTCCAATGCGATCAAGAGTTCGAGAAGCGTTATCAATCCCATGCGCAGGATTTGTTTTTCAAATCGACCCGCCTCTCCGGCTTCTAATAAAAATACTCTCTTCTCGCATTTACCCGCTTCCTTGCGTAAACTACCAACAACGCCTGCGCTCGACAAAATAATGGCATGGTTCAGACGGCTTGCCCAACGAAGCATCGCGCCGTCTTTCATGTTGCCGCGCAAGTGCGGGTAATTCCAACGGTTGTAGCTCCCCGAATGCACGTCGATAATGCAGTCGGCGTCTTCAATAAAATTTTCCCAGATAAAGTGCGCAAGCCGTGTGCCTTCGCTACCGTCTTCTACGCCTGGAAACATTCGGTTCAAATCGCGCCGGTCGGGCAAATACCGCGAGTGGTTTGCATAGCCCATGAGGTTTGCAATCGGCACAATGCAGAGAGAGCCTTCGATGGCGCTTTGTCTTTCTTCGAGAACCGACATGAGCTCGTGCAGCATGCGCACTCCATTCAGTTCGTCGCCGTGGATCGCCGCGATGAGAGTCACCTTCGGCGCGTCTCTTTTCCCCTGAAAAAAAAGATAAGGCATGAGCCACGAGCGGCCGGCGGCGTCTTCTTCAAACGGTATGAAATGCCGTTGCCATTCATTCACCGAGAAGTTTTTTCGATAGACGCTCATTCGCCGTGTTTTCTCTGTGGTATTTATCCCTTTGAAGCGTTATCGAAGTGTTCGCGCACAAAATCTCCCAAGCGAACGATTGCCTTTTCCGCTTGCGGCAAGAAACGCCATGCGAACTCGAACACATGGAAAAGCCCCGGCCAAATATCTAAGGAGACTTTGCCTCCCGCTTTCTTGATGGCCTCCGCAAAGTTGACCGCGTCGTCGCGCAAAATTTCGTCGTCTGCCGCTTGCAGCATCACCGGGGGAAAGTGCTTCAAGTTACCAAAGAGCGGAGAAGCATAAGGGTGTTTTGCATCCGCGCCTTTAAGATAAATTTCTTTGAAGTGTCTGGTGCCTTTGGGAGAAAGCATCACATCCTTGGGTGCATTCTCGGTGAAACTCTTGCCGCTGAACGTCAGATCGACCCACGGGGAAAGTCCCACAGCGAGGCCGGGAAGCGGAAGCCCCTGATCACGCGCGGCCAAAAGCAACGCGAAAGTGAGGCCACCGCCTGCTGAATCGCCAGCGACGATGATGTTCTGGGGGTCATAGCCAAGAGAGAGAGCAAAGCGGTAGACGCTCAACGCATCTTCGACGGGTGCTGGGAAGATGTGCTCAGGCGCGAGTCTGTAATCGTAAACCAAAGCCTGCGCACGGAACTCATGCGCCAAGCGTGAGACGAGTGTACGGTGGGTTTTGTGCGAAAAGAGCGTGTACCCGCCACCGTGGCTGTAAATGAGGAGTCGACCGGGGATGAGATTTTCGGGTGTCCAAAAATCGTACGCGAGGTTGTCGAGCTTGTGTTCGCTGAGCGCGACCTGGGGCGCGGGTGGCGCGATATTTCCTAACCGATTGAGAAGAGCTTGAACAATCGGGCGAGGCACCTTGGGGTTAAACGCAAGCCGGACTCCCTGCCCGATGGCTTGCATGATCCAGCGTGTACGCGGGTCGTTTGGGCTTTTTACCATGGGTTCTTTTGCGCGCAGCGATTCACTGCGTCGAGTGGATTATCTGCCGAGGGATGCCTAAACTCTAACGATCTGAAATCGTTTCACGCGTGATGACCGCCACGGCGATGCAGACTTCGTACTCGTGCAGCGCACGTCCCGTGCGCAGTGGCGTGCCGTCACGCTCGATGCGCACTTGGTAGCCGGGGCGTTTTTTCTCGACAACGATCTGGAAATCTCCGGCATAATCTCCTTCTGCTAATTCGAGCGGGTTTACTCTTTGCCGATTGATTGCCTTGAGGCAGGAATGTTGAGCTTCTACACTGTGGAGGCCATAGATAGAAATTTTGACAATCCGCCGTATTTCCGAAGAACCGGCCTTAGCGATTTGTTGTGGCCACACAGGAGCTGTAGCGATGGAAAGAAAGATCAAAAATTTTGAGAGAGCCGACGGCATCGTCTTTCTGATAATACCGGTCATAGATAATAATAACTTCGGTTGAAACGCCGGGGTTTATGATGAAATAATACTCTCCTGAAAGCTGCCGAATGAGGTCTAACCCTCGACCGCGATCCAAGACAAGCCCTGAGATGTCTTCGCCCGTTTGCGCTGCCCTTTCAATCAAATTTTGTTGCTCGACGGTCTGGCGCAGCGCGTCGATAATAATTGCCGGTGTCAACGTGCCCATATTGTCGCGCACTCCGATTCCAAAGGCGTTCTCGCTCGCCCCATAAGTTACGGTGACTTCGTATGGCTCGGGCAGTTGAATGGGAATGCGTTCTTTCTTTTCGGCAGTGTAACCATGCGCGTGATAAATTGCGTTGATTAAGATCTCCTGCCAAACAAGATCCATCTCGCCTTCTTGCTCGAAACGAAACCCCCAGACGTGCATCTCGTTCAAGATGGTCTTGATGCAAGTGCGCACTTGCGTCGAGCGTTTCAGTTGGACCTTACGCATCTTTCTCAAATCGGGGATGTAACTTTCGAGGCCGAACCAAACGCGTGGATCAATCGTTAAGAGGTTCGCAAGCACCTTAGCAAGTTCGCTCCCTTTGAGGGGCTTCGGGAGAACAATCGTCACTTTCTTCTCGTTCAATGCCTCCATGTAGTCGTCAACTTTCTCGTCGGTCGTCATGATAATCGGGGCAGAACTCAAAACCTTCAAATCGGACAAAATACGAAAATTATGGAGCTTTGCCCCCTTGATATCGACGATGATGATTGCGGGCTTTACCTCGTCGACAACGACCTTGCACTCGGCGGAAGTCTCGGCGAAATAAGGACTATACCCGTTCTTGAGCAAAATATTCTCGAGGATTGTTTTATAGATCCCGTCGGGTTCGAAGACTACGACTTTTGCGCCCATTTTACTCTTTCTAATATCGGCTAAACTTCGTATAAGCCATACTGCTGAATTTTCTTATCGAGAGTGACACGGTTGAGGCCCAATGCTTCGGCGGATTTAGTCTTGTTAAAATGATTTTGTCTCAGAACGATGAGGAGGACTTCACGTTCTAAATCTCTCATTACAGAGCTAAAAATAGTCCCCGGTGCCGCGTGCATAATGCGATCTTTCAGATAATCGCCGATTTCAAAGTGTGGCGTAGATTCTTGTTCTTCAGAAAGCGTTTCTAATTTCTGAAGCGAGGTAAAAACCTGAGAACCATACTTAGCAAGAGTTTCCAGATATTCCTCGGTGCCGTCTTCAAAAGGCGAATTTATTTTTGAAAGTAGTACTAATACACCAAAACTCTGGTTCGTCACCATCAGCGGCACGGCAATTTGCGAATAAGATGCTTTGCCTCCGTTTATCGCTTCTTCGCCATGCAACACTTTTCCCACAAGCGCGGAGCGGCCCGCAACCCCCTCACCCAAACGTAATTTTTGTGGCGTTGAGTCTGCGCCCTCCTCACCCAAAAAAACTGCGCGTTCGAGGGTTTCTCCCACACAATCTAAGAGAAAGAGAGAAACGCTCACTGCCTGCGTGAATTCTCTCGCACGCATTGCGATGGCGCGAAGGCATGACGCGCTCGAATTCTGTGCGAGTAGCGAGAGAACGACGTCGTGTAATTCGATAAGGGGGTCTTTGGAGCGCAACATTTCCAACGCGTTAAAAAGAGACACGGTGCAAAGAATTAGTTGGCGCGCCCTCACAAAAAAAGAACTCGACTGTGGTGCGTTCCATCTATTTGTTTGAAGTCCTGCTTTTTACCCTTTTGCTTTTTGCGTGTTCGAGCACCTCTAAACGGGAGAGTTCCCCCACTGGTCAATTAACCGAAAACGCTCAAAACCCGAAGAACTCCACCGAACAGGCAGACGACGCTTCCTTCGATACCGACGACGAAGCGGACTATACAGTAAGCGACCCGCTCGAGGCCTTCAATCGGCCGATGCATTCGTTTAACGAATTTTTTATCCGTTACTTGATAAATCCCACAGCTGAAGCATGGCAGTTCATCCTGCCTTCATTCATTCGGAAGGGGGTTCAAAATTTTTTTTCGTGGGCTTATACTCCGGGCAGGCTTGTGAACAACCTGCTGCAAGCAAACTTCAAAGGCGCCGGAAAAGAGACAGCGCAATTTATCGTCAACGGCACCGTGGGCATGCTGGGTTTTTACGACGCGGCAAACGAAATTTTTGAGATAGAGAAAGGCGAAAGCAATACCGACAAGACTTTGCGCACATGGCGGATTCCCGAAGGGCCTTATGTCGTGTGGCCTTTTATCGGACCGCACACTCTGCGCGGTACATTGGGTTTTACCGGCGATATTTTTTTACAACCTCAGGCTGTGCTGGTTCCCGTCTACATCAAGCCTAAGACGCTTTGGGTTGATTTCGGAATAGTCGCGGGCACGTACACCGTTCGCGCTGTGAACGATGCGTCGTTTAACCCCAAGGCTTATGACGAACTCGTCCGCGACGCGATTGATTCTTATTCGTTCATTCGCGATATTTATTTACAGAACATCCGAAAGGAAGACTGAGACGCATGCGAAGATTTTCTTTAGTTTCGACATTGATTGTGTTCTGTTTATTTGCTTCGGCTTCGTGGGCGGGCGATGCTCAGGAAGTGGTGAAGAACGCTGTGACGCAGGTGCAAAAAGTTCTCGATGGAAGCGCATCGCTCAAAGAAAAGCGCCGACGGATTTCAAGACTCTACGAAGAAAATTTTGATTTAGACCGCATGGCGTCAAACACACTTAAATCCGATTTCAGACGGCTCACGCCCGAACAAAAACAGGAATTTACACAAAAATTCGGGCAATTTGTCTTAGAGTTCTACCTCGATAAAATCGATAAGTACGAACGCAACAAAGTCGAATATGCGGGCCAAATTGTGAAAGGCTCGCGTGCGACTGTCGAGACTCTTTTTGCATATAAAGGCAAGATGGCGAAAGCAAACTACTTCTTGACTCTGAAAGACGGCCGTTGGTTTATCTATGATTTTGAAGTCGAAGGCATCAGACTTTCGAGCACTTACCGCTCACAATTTTCGCAAGTTTTGAAAGAGCGCCAATTCAAGGGCCTCATGACAGAACTCAACAAACTGATAGCGCGCTATAAAAAATAAGTCAGTTCTCGCGCACAGGTGGGGTGTATTGCCCCACCAAACCGGATTCTAACATTTCTAAGAGAGCCTGTGTGCGTCTTTCAATCTGCTGAGCGTCGTGCGCAGAGACTTGAATTCCTCGACGCGCTTGGAAAAGTTCATCTGCCAAATTTAACGCCGTGAGCAAGAGTAATTTTGTCTGATCGTTTGCCGTGAGTTTTCGCATTTCGACAATTTTCGCGTTCACATAACTTGCGACATCCGCCATATATTCTGGGTCTGCGTCACCTTTGATGGTGAAGGTCCGCCCCATAAGATCGACGTTGACTCT
>CAUJII010000001.1 GCA_963205035.1 Spirochaetota bacterium | reverse complement strand
TTCGGTATGTTTTTTATTGCTGCGGCGGTATTGCCGCAGTGGGCGAAAGCACCGCGTGCTGCGAAACGAAAAACAAAGGCGGTAAAACCCACCGAGGTCGTCGAATCACGCACTACTCTGCGCGAGAGTGGGATTAATCCCCCTGTGCCGGCCGATGTGGCTCGTCCGGCGCTCATGGAATACGGTGTGAGTTTAGGTCTTAAACCGCAGAACAATGAAAGCACGGGTAATGCGCAATCTTTTACACAAGCGCATTTTTTGAGAGAGAGCGAGACGGCATACACAGGGAGCTCTCCCCAACTCCAGAAGGATCCGCGTGCGCATCTCTTGACTCCCGGCTTTTACGTGGGGTGTGCGGTCCCTCTGGAGCGTTTGGGTTTTCTGCAAGAGAGCTTTAACCTTTCGCTTCTCTTTGGCGTCGAAGGGAGTTTCTTATTCCCAACGAATCTTTTGTCTGCTGAAGGTAGTTTTCGCTACCTGAACCCGCAAGCGCCGCATCTTGCGTTGACGGATTTGACGTACCAAGGCCGCTTGACGGTTACACAAAGCGCTGCCGTACTGACACCTCTTTTGGGTATAGGTTGGAGCTACACGAACGCGACACTGATACGGTGGAATGAAAGCTCTCTCCAGGCGCGTGTGGCGGTGGGGACAGGGTTTGCCAATGGGAAGCGAGAGTATTTTTTAGACTTAGATTCGCAATACGTGAGCGCTGGTGCGTACAGCGATACATACCAAATTCAGGGCAGAGCGATGCAATCGTATTCGATGGCTGTTTTGGGTGCTTTGCGCGTTGATGCCGGTTGGCGGATGCGTCTTGCAGAGAATTTTTTTATTACGCTTTTTTTCTCAGGGACATTCTATTATGGCAAACCGTCTTATGGAACTCTCGGTTCTTTCAGCGAGCGGACGGTTTCAGGTACGGGAAAGGTAGTTTTCCAAAATCTGTTGACACAGCCCGTCGACGAAACCTATTCTGTCTTTATTCCGTCTGTTTTTTTGGCACTTGGGTATGTATTATGACTATATTAAATAAACAGGTGTTCACAAAAAAACAGCCCTTCGTCTTGGGACGAGTGGTAGGGGTAGCTGTTCTCACTTGGTGCCGATTGTTAAGTTATGCCCTGTTCGCTTTGTTGCCATTTCTTGTGTGCTCTGTGCTGACAAATCCGGTGTCTGCGCAGGCCACCGGAGGTATACAGTTAAAGAAAAAGACGACTAAGAAACGTATCGATGCGAAAGGTAACCTTGTCACCGAGCAAGCAGTTGTCGAAGATATGTACAACGAAACAAACATCGGTTCTATTTCACAGCTGGATCCGCGTGCAAACCGCTCGTTCTTTACGCATATATGGTTCATCAAGGCATCGACGACGGTTAACTATTTCAACTTGGGTTCCGAGTTCCAGGGGGTCATCAAGCAAATCGAAGGCGCGTTCGGCGGCGACACACTCAACATGAAGCTCTTGACGTTTGATACGAGTATGTCAATCACTGCGGCGGAGAAGGTCGAGCGTGCACCGACACATTTTTTGCCCACCGGAAATTTATCGATGGGTTTTTATTTCGGGCGCCATCAAATTGAACTCGAATTTGGTCTCGCGGGGTTAGTACCACTGAAGACAGTCGACTTGAACACACCAATGACGCTTCGCGAGCATGCAACGTGTGCAAGCCCTACCGACTGCCCTTTGGCAAAGTTGGGTTTTGTCGATCCCACATCGAAATCCGGCCAATATACTTTTCAGATGACGATGAACGAAGATGTTTGGATTCTTACTCCCTCGTTTTCTTATGATTATGTTTTTCTCATGCGCAAGTGGGGGCGAATGAGCGGCGGGTTGGGCGTGGGGGCCATGATTCTTTCGACGTCGCAACAAATCGCGTTCAAGGCTGTGCGCACCGACCCCGTGGTTCCCGTAGCTCCTTATAGTGCACTCGACTCGCGTATCCTGCAAGGCACGGCTAACTCGACCAACGTGACCGACTTCGGTCCTATCTTTCGTTTGCATGTAACCTATCGCCCGCCGCCCATCACTCGGTTTTGGAACACACAAATGGAGGTGCGCGCCGGTATCAACTACGGTTTTGTTTATTTGAACCGCGACGTCGACGGCACAGGCCAAGCAATTTTAGGAAACACTCTCGTGGGCTCTTTTCCACTTTCGTCTTTGGGATTCAAATCGCAAGAGCGGAATAAGTTTGAGCTTCTCGGTGGTTTCATTCAAGTGGGAGTTGTCTTCTGATGCGCAGGTTTGGAGACAGGATTTATTCCCACAAGAGTTTGTTCTTGGGTAGTGTGCTTTGTGCGGTGTTGTGCGCTCCACTATTTGCAAAAGACAAAGCGCCCGAGCTTAAACCCGCCGACGGAGGCGCGCCTTTAAACACGGGCCCGATGGAGTTTCCCATGCCCGGCGAGGCACCGCAACTTGGCAAGATGCCGACAGACGATGGCACGCTTGCAAAAATTCGCAAGAAATATTTTTACTTGGGCGAACTCACATGGCGCGGCGGGATTCTCTTGAACCAAGAAAGTTCCGATTGGGCAGACACCCGCAAGACTTCCATTGAAGAAGATCTTTTCAGACAGGTGAGCGCATCTAACTATTCTCGCAACGTTCCCGTTTCGGCGGCCGTAAACAGCACGCTCAATTACATGGTCGGCATCGAAGGGCTCTTGGGAGTCAACATCGACAGCTTGCCGGGATTCAAAAATGCAAAATGGGCTCGCGGCAAGAAATTTCTCCGCGTGGGATTTCACGCTTATATGGCCCCTTATTTCAAGCAGACGGCTCAGACTATCGCCGGGCCCTTCAGTTATTACGACCCCGGCACCGTTTGCGGAAACTGTGCGCAGACGCGGACTTATGCAGGCCGGGTCAAGGTCGATGAAAATCTTTTAACCGTAGCGCCCGGAATGAGTTTTTTTTACTGGTACGAACAAGGCTTTTGGGGCCAGCGCATCATGCCTTACGCCGGGTTTGAAATCGGTTTGTCGATAGTCTATGGCAAGCGCAAGTACACGATGGAGACACAACCTTATGCGACCACCCTGAGTGGCGACAGCGTCTCTTATTCTTTAGAAACCAATTTGCAAGAGAGCATTATTAACGACTTGGGCTTTCGCATCATGCCTGCGTTGGGGATTGAATTTCATATTCAGCGCGGCCACTACATTGATTTCCGCGTGGGGTATCAATTCCAGAACTACAACGTGACACTCAACAGACGCGGTTCGCTTACAGAGACAAAAACAACGAATGGAAATTTTGCGGTGACGTATAGTGAAGACTTTCTAAACAAGACGCGCGAAGCGAAGTTATCACAGAGCGGCATCGTCATTTTGTTGGGTTATACAGCGGGGTTATTTTAGCGAGGAAACGATGGAAAAACTCACCAGACAATTTTCCATCCATCCGACCGCGAAGCGCGTGTTGTGTTCTGTTCTTGTATTGAGCTTTCTCGTGTCGGCCGCGTGTATTGGTCGGGCAAACCCGCCGGAGCAAGTCGAGATCACGCAAGCACAAAACGAGGTCTTGGGAAAATTCGCTCGACGCGTGGGTGAAAAAGAGCTCAAGATCTTACTCAACGACCCTAAGGATGCTGTGTTGCCCGGTTTGCCCGTGGGGGATCTTCTTTATATCCTCGCGCACGTGAACGAAGATAGGCTCATCCGTTTGGTGCAGGGGATTGGCGCGACGACGACTTTGGAACTCATCCTGTCGATTAAGCGCGTCGGGTGTACGCGGGCTAACGATATTCCGAATGTGGGTGCTTATACTTTTGACGCACGCTCCACGGCGAGCATCAACCAGTGTACGTGGCAGCATTTTCACGTACCGAACCTGATGGTGCAGCTCTTGAACGGCACGACCGACCAAGGGTTACAAACGCTCATCGACACGGTGAAGCACTCGTATCTTGATTTGTCGTGCGCATCGAATACGGCTGTTTCCTTGCCGACAGTGCCTGTCGCCAACCAATTAGGAGTCAATCAGCCTCTTTGCCCTGCTCAAACTATGATTACGACGCAACCTGCGACAGCCGCACCTGCCGATACTTTCGACACACAGCCTTACAAAGTGGGTGTCGACCATTACTCGTTTCTCTTGAAGCTCGCCTACATTGTCGTGGGATTTGACACTCCCACATCGGCCGATCCCAATTTATCGGGAGCGAATCTTGTCGGCCCGACAAAGCTCTTCAGTCTTATGAACATGACGTTAGACGGCCGCGACATGACATACCTTTTGGATTCGTTCGATTCCAACACAGTCAACTTCAGCCGTGAAGCGCCTGCGACGTATTGCCCTGGAGCTCCATCCACAACATCAAATTGCGTGTATATAGACACGAACGCAGTCACGATGACGGTCGATCCGTACACCAACCGTCCCGTCTATTCTGGAGTGCCCGTCTATAATACATACGATGTAAGCGGAAATCTCTGGAACGATATTTGCCCTACGCTCCTCTCGCCTTCCAATGCATGTGATCCTTCGGTTTTAGGATTTCAACTCCAAGGGTTGCGCAATTTGCTTTCAGTCATGGATTTGGTGACAGACACAAGCAAGATGGGTACGCTCTTAAACGGCAAGCGCACTACGCGATATAATACAACAGAAGATTCGGGGCAGATTCGTTATTTTACAGACCGCTTGCGCCCTGTGATCGAACACCGTGCACCGTCGGCGTGCATTGCAACATCGTTTCCGGGCACTGCGGCAGAGCAAGCGATGCAGTACTACGTCACTCCGCATGGCGGTTCGGGCGAGTGGAATGCGAAGTTGGCTGAAATAATCAATCGGGTCACCAACCTCGACCGCATGATGGATTTAATCTATAATATCGACGACGGTTTTTCGATTACACACACTCTCGGCAACGCATGCCCTAACCGGGGAATCGACAACCTCATGGTAATGCTCAACAACATCAACGGCGCGGTGATACACGATTTGCCTAACACGACGAACAACGAGGTGCGCACCGCAGCTTATCTCATCGATAACGTCGCTCTTTTTCCGACCGATGCAGACCCACGCAAACGAAACAAGGTAAAATATCTTGTCGAGTATATCGGCAATCCGCTCGACGTTTTACAAATTGCGTGCTATGACGCAGTGACCGATAAGAACACGGCGGGCGTGCAGACATGCGACGACCGAGGGCTTGTGAATCTCGTTGCTAATGGTTCAAAGCTTGACGATGCGTCTGTCGCAGACCTCGACGCCGGCGGAAAGAAGCTCTCGAACTTGGCCGATCAAATTAGCGAAATCGAAGACATGCGCTTTCTTGTGCGTAAAGTTTCGATGGCGAATATGACTGCGATTGTGAACGGTGTATCGATCGCCGGCACGGCGAATATCGCGTCTTTGGTGAACAAAATCGAAGGTCAAGATTGTTGGGATGAAGACGGCGGAGTGATTGCGTCGCCCGCTTTCAATTATGGCATAGGGTACACGGCGTCTGTACTAAGTCCCGGTGCCGCTTATTCGGGCAATTTTGTCGTCAATCCTCTCCCCGGCGGTGGCGGTAATGCAATTATCAAAGCGATTGTAGAAACCGATACGGTGAACCATCCCACATTCGTCGGTCGAGTGCGTGCGTTCGTCGTCACAAGTTCTGGTTCGAGCTATGTAGCCGGCACTTACAACGATGGCGGCGGC